>JBEIKN010000015.1:0-14967 GCA_040379725.1 Flavobacteriales bacterium | reverse complement strand
TACAATGTTGTTTGCTTTCAATAACCAATTTGATTGTAAATTGTCCGGCACTATGAAAGCGTTTGGTGTAAATAGAATCTTGGCTGCTGGTATTGTCACTAAACTGCCAGCGAATAACTTTTAATTGGTCGTTTGTAATCAGGTATTGAGCCTTTAAAGGAAATTGATTGTCGTTTAAGCAATAGCTTGTGTCGTGGTATTGAATGTTTGCTTGTACCTTTATGATGTTTACATGAACCGTGTCTGATGATTGACAGTCGTTTTGGTCAATCCCTATGATGCTTATTGAACCACTTGTTTGAACCATTATGCTGTCTGATTGACTGCCAGTCTGCCATAGTTTTTGTTTAAAATTTTTGGCATTCTTAACATATAATACAGCAGAGGTGTTTTCGCAAATACTGGTATCATTACTCAATTGAATGGGCGTGCTTTTTTGAATGTTTACAGTTAAGTATTTGACATACGACAGTCCATGTTTGTAATAGATGACTTTAACGCGGTAGAGTCCTGTTTGTTTATATATGTGGTAAATGTTTTGTGTACCATTGCTTGTATTGTTTTGGCCGAGTGTGTCGCCAAAATTCCATACAGCGGAATCTCTATTGTTGTTAATGAAATGGAATTTTGTGGTATCATTTAAACATTGGTTTTTGACGACGACATCATTGCCAAACAAGAATTGAGGTAAATACTGAGGTAAACCGAGTCTAGAATCTTTAGAATTGCTTTTAAGCGGTATGGCTCTGTATTGAAATCTACAGGCTGTTCCAATGCTGTCTGGAGCATGAATGATGGATAGGTCATCGCGTGATAAACAGTTGACATATATTTTTTCGTCAGGGCCTAATTGAATGCCATAGGGATATTGCGTGTTGGCAATGTATTTTAATGAGGCGATAAAATTGGCTTTGTTATTACTGCAGACATATTGCTGTATTCTGAAGATGGTTGGAAGGGTAACATACAACACCTGACTATTGGGTGAAAATTCAACGCCGTAACATTGTGGTGCATATATACTCCATGCGGTTATAACTTTGCCTGACTGATGGTTGAACTGACCAAATACCAGCGTATCCATATTGATATTGGCATAGGCAAAATATTGACCATTGGGACTGCTTTTTAAACAGCCAATTTTATCTGTGCCTGATTTCCAAGCCAGTTTAAAACTGGTATTTGACATGACTGCTTGATGATGCACACCACTTGGGTCTAATAAAAAGGCGTAAAAGCTATCAGTGCCAGCTTGTGGACAGATGATCCAATAGTCTCTGCCATTGGCATGTAAAACGGCGCTAAGTTTTTCTGTTACGAATGATTGATCAATTAAATGTATGTTTTTTTGGGTACTGATGACATCGCCTTTGTTATTGTTCAATTGCATGTCAATAATGCTGTAATTAAGCCCATGAGTGCCATAAATTTGATCAAGGGTAAACAGCACATATTTTTTAGGTTGACTGGGAAAGGGAAGTGCTATACAGGATTGTGCTGTTGTGTTAGATCCATATAGACCATTGCCGTTTGGCATAATATTGTGGGTACTATCCCATACTGATTCGCCATTTGAATAGAATAATAGTTTGCCATCATACGAACTGATACTTGCGCATCCTTCGTTAGAATACATTTGACTTTTATTGAGTGGACTAGGTGGTTTGCTGTGGAATGTCAAATCTGTTCTATTGCCAAACTGCCAGTTATACGCTTCTTTTTGTGCCCATACATCAAGGGATAAACACATATTAACTATGAGCAGAAAGCGCCACATACTTACAAAAGTATACAATATATTCGTAAAGCAGTTTCGGTTTTGATTTAATTGAGTTGGTCGTTTCAATCTATTTTTCTAAATTTGCTGCCCTTTTAGGGCCCTTAGCTCATTCGGTTAGAGCATCTGACTCATAATCAGGGGGTACTTGGTTCGATCCCAAGAGGGCCCACTTACAAAAACTCAAAACCCGCCTCAAGCGGGTTTTTTAGTTTTTGTTGCCCCGTTGTGTGATTGGAGCGAAGCGGAAATCTCTACAACTGGGGCTTAAAATTATTTAAACTGGATGTAATCAAGTTCGACATCCTGCCAATTGCCTCCACCCTGTAGCAGAGAAAACCCTGAAAACAATATTCAGGGTTTTTTTATGCAATTAGGTCAGGGTTTTCACGCTACAGGGTGAGACCAGTAGCGTGAAGGGAGCGTAGCGGAGTTCTCTGCTCCGGGGCCACAAAAAAGAGAGTGAGAGTGTGAGCGTCAACGTTCAACAAAGCCCTGGCGGTGTTGAAAATGCGGACACTTGAACTCTCTTTTTTTCTTCGCTATCACACCCATCCTCACACTCACTCTAATACATAAAATTGAATCATTCGAGCATGTTCTACATTTCCCAATCGAATAAACCCGTAGCGTGATGTAATGAAGTGGAATCTCTGCTATGAGGACCTCTAAAATTCCATTACCTTTGTGGGGTAAAATTTGAAACAGGTTCAGCCATTTGATATTGCACAAGCTATAGTCTATGAAGACAATCATTTTTTGATTGTCAATAAGCCATCTGGTATTTTGGTGCAGGGCGATCATACTGGCGATAAGCCCCTAAGTGAGTTGGCCAAAGATTTTTTGAAAGTTCGAGACCACAAACCAGGCAATGTATTTTGTGGCGTTACGCACAGAATTGACCGCCCTGTAAGTGGATTGGTCGTTTTGGCAAAAACCAGCAAAGGCCTTTCTAAAATGAATGAATTGTTCAGAGAAGATGGATTGAGCAAAACCTATATGGCACTAATCAATGGTTGTCCTGAACAAAGCAGTGCAACCCTTATTCATTACCTGCGTAAAAATGCCAAAACACTCAAAGCAGATGTGTTTGAAAAGCCCGTTGCCAATGCCAAATTATCAGAGTTGCGCTATGAAGTCGTCGAGCAGCGCATGCATCAAACCCTCATTAAAGTTTGGCCAATCAGTGGTAGGTTTCATCAAATCAGAGCGCAATTGTCAGCCATCGGATTTCCAATTGTTGGCGACATCAAATACGGAGCTCCTCAAGCGCTTAAAAATAAATCCATAGCCTTGCATGCCCATGCTTTGAATTTTACCCATCCCATTAAAATGAGTCCATTAGAAGTGCACTGTGATCCCCCTTTTTAATGAGCAAAGTCTTTAAAAAAATGTAGCAGAATAATCGCAAGTAGTTATAATTTTGCAAACCATGCCCATCATCCCATTTCAAAATACCGAAATTGCATTTGCTCATAAGAACAACGCTGAACTCAAAAAAGCCAGCATGTTATTTAAAAGTTTCAATTATCCTGTACTCATTAAATACGGCCCAGGCATTGCTGCCTCACTAATCAATGTAATCAGTCCCATTAAATTCCTGATTAGAAAAACATTGTTTGCTCAATTTTGCGGTGGTGAGAGCATTCAAGATTGTGAAAAAGCCATTCAACAATTATCGTCCAATCATGTCGGGACCATTTTAGACTACTCTGTTGAAGGCGAAGAAACCGAACAAGTATTTGATGCCACAACCGAAGAAATCATAGCCACCATTGTTAGAGCGGCAAAAGATAGCAGTAAAATCCCGTTTTCAGTATTTAAAACTACCGGTATTGGTAGCATGGATATACTCACAAAAGTAAATGCTCAGCAAAGCTTAACTCCAGAAGAACAAGCGCTTTTCGAAAAAGTGCGCCAACGTTTTTTTAAGATTTGTAAAGCAGCCTTTGATTTGGATGTTAGACTGTTTGTTGATGCTGAAGATTCATGGATACAAGACATCATTGATGCATTGACTTATGAAGCCATGGCTCAATTCAATCAAGAAAAAGCCATCATTTTTAACACCATACAATGTTACAGAACAGGCCGAGTAGAACACATTCAGCAAGTATTGTCAAAAACAACCCATTACTTAGGGTTTAAATTGGTCAGAGGTGCCTACATGGAAAAAGAACGCGAAAGAGCGCTCAAAATGAATTACATCAGTCCTATTCACATCAATAAAGGGGATACCGACAATGAGTACAATCAAGCGCTAAAGCTTTGTGTTGAGCAAATTAAAAGGGTGAGTATCTGTGCTGGTACACACAACGAAGAAAGTTCACAGTATTTGGTTGATCTTATGGAAGCGCATAATATAGCGGCCTTTCATCCGCACATATTCTTTGCTCAATTATTGGGCATGAGCGACCATATTAGTTTTAATTTAGCCAAAGCTGGTTATAATGTTGCCAAATATGTTCCTTACGGACCTGTTAAAGCTGTATTACCTTATCTAAGTCGTAGAGCGACTGAAAACAGTTCGGTAAAGGGTCAAGTGGGTCGCGAGTTGGGTTTGATTTCAAAAGAACTCAAGCGCAGAGCCAATGCCTAAGCTTGTTTAATAAAGTATTTTATTTAATTCAACAAAGGGATTTTAAGATAAAAAGTCTTAAATTTGCCCCACTTTTTATATACCATGTCAACAGAAACCAACACTTACATTCCTTACAAAGTTAAAGACATCTCATTAGCAGAATGGGGTCGTAAAGAAATCAAATTAGCCGAAGCAGAAATGCCGGGTTTGATGGCTTTAAGAGCTGAATACGGCAAAAGTAAACCATTGGCAGGCGCTCGTATTGCAGGTTGCTTACACATGACCATTCAAACAGCTGTTTTGATTGAAACCTTAGTTGAATTAGGTGCAGAAGTCACTTGGTCTTCTTGTAATATTTTTTCTACTCAAGACCACGCAGCAGCAGCCATTGCAGCAGCAGGTATTTCAGTGTATGCCTGGAAAGGTATGACTGCTGAAGAGTTTGACTGGTGTATTGAACAAACTTTATTCTTTGGTGCAGACAAACAACCATTGAACATGATCCTTGACGATGGTGGCGATTTGACCAATATGGTATTTGATGTATACCCTCAATTAGCTGCTGGTATTAAAGGCTTAAGTGAAGAAACCACTACAGGTGTTCACAGATTATACGAACGTATGAAGAAAGGCACTTTAATGATGCCAGCCATCAACGTAAACGATAGCGTTACCAAATCTAAATTTGACAACAAATACGGTTGTAAAGAATCTTTGGTTGACGCCATCAGAAGAGCTACAGACATTATGATGGCCGGTAAGGTGGCTGTTGTAGCAGGCTATGGCGACGTAGGAAAAGGTTCAGCTGAATCTTTAAGAGGTGCAGGTTGCAGAGTATTGGTGACTGAAATCGATCCAATTTGTGCGCTTCAGGCGGCAATGGATGGGTTTGAAGTGGTTACCATGGATGAAGCTTGTACAAGAGCCAACATCTTTGTAACAGCTACAGGTAACGTAAATATTATCAAAGACCGTCATTTCAAAACCATGCGCGATAAATCCATTGTTTGTAACATAGGGCACTTTGATAACGAAATCGATATGAACTGGTTAAACAACCATTATGGTTCAAACAAATATACCATCAAACCTCAGGTGGATGTGTACAATGTTGATGGCAAAGAAATCATCATTTTGGCAGAAGGCAGATTGGTTAACTTAGGTTGTGCTATGGGTCACCCATCATTCGTAATGAGTAATTCATTCTCAAACCAAACATTGGCTCAATTGGAATTGTGGAACAACAGCGACAAATACGAAAAACAAGTGTATGTATTGCCTAAACACCTCGATGAAAAAGTAGCTGCCTTGCATTTAGCTCATATTGGTGCTAAGCTTGAAAAACTTGATAAAGAACAAGCTGACTACATTGGTGTAGAGATGAATGGTCCATTCAAAAAAGACACATACCGCTATTAATTTTAAACGACCATTTTGGGTCTTTAAAAGCCTATTAATTGTTATATTGCTCCTGACTTCAATGCGCTCAGAGCCTATTGATTCTGCCCATGCAGTTCAAGGTTCAGGCATAGTCAATGATTCTGCTAAATCAGACTCCTTGATTCAAAAGGCCAGTCTGTATTTACATAAACCTTATTGTTATGGAGCCAATCCTCCACAGTGTTTTGACTGCTCAGGTTTGGTCAATCATGTTTTTAAACAGTTTGGAATAGCCTTGCCAAATTCATCAGGCAGTATTGCGCTGTATGGTCAATTTGTGAGTTTCAATCATGCTCAAAAAGGGGATTTGATTTTCTTTAATGGCAGGCAGTCTGGGACGGAAACCGTTGGTCATGTTGGTATTGTTTCCCACATGCAATCTGATACCATCTACTTTATTCATGCATCGGTTCAATCTGGTGTAATCGTTTCACACACCAAAGAAGCCTATTACCAACAGCGCCTTTTATTTGTAAAACGCGTCAAAATCTAAGCAATAAAAACACTATTTTTGTGTTCAGATGATCAGCACAGAAAAAGATTCATTGTATCCTGATTTATCAGCACTTTCAACTGCTGAAATCATTCAAGCGATTAATACCCAAGATCAAACGGTAGCGCAATCAGTTTCAAATGTTTTACCTCAAATTCAAACATTGGTTGATGCCATTGTTGAAGCCTTTCAAAATGACGGCAGATTGTTTTACATAGGGGCAGGCACCAGTGGCCGATTAGGCATTTTAGATGCCAGCGAATGCCCACCTACTTATGGTGTACCTCATGGTATGGTTATCGGCATAATCGCAGGGGGAGACAGCGCTATTCGCAAAGCGGTTGAGTTTGCTGAGGACGATACAACTCAAGCCATCAAAGACCTTCAAGCACACGCTGTCAATCAAAAAGACATTGTAGTTGGCATCTCAGCTTCAGGCAAAACCCCTTATGTGTTAGGTGGTCTTGAAGCCTGTCAACAATTGGGCATCAAGACAGCCTGTATTTGTTGTAACAATGCATCCCCAATTGGCCAGGTATCAGATTTTCCAATAGAAGTTGAAGTTGGACCTGAGGTCATTACTGGCAGTACAAGAATGAAATCAGGCACCGCTCAAAAGCTGATTTTAAACATGCTCACTTCGGCGTCTATGGTCAGAATTGGGAAGGTTCAAGGGAGTAAAATGGTCAACATGCAATTGTCCAATCACAAATTGATAGACAGAGGCACCAGAATGGTGATGGAACAAACCGACCTCAACTATGAAGCAGCTAAAAGCTTACTGACCCAACATGGCAGTGTAAAACTGGCAGTAGATGCCTATAAAGCAGGCATTTAAGATTAATTATCAATCCCTATTTATTTTAAAACAATTTTAAAAAACAGGGATTTTTCTGTTCAATTTTTTTGTAAAATCAGTTAATTTCCTTTAGGTTTGTTGTTTACAAGTATAAAAGGCAAAATTAAACATGAATAAACTTACCCTATTTTTTAGTGCTGCTGTCTTGTCTGCAGCCATGTTGTTGACAGGTTGTGCAGGATCAAGTTTGTCTAAAGCAGATGAGGCAAAGAGCAGAATGCAATACAAAATTGCTGCTGATCTTTACACCATTCTAGGCCCAAAAGTTAAAGGCCCT
The DNA here is from genome assembly GCA_040379725.1 of Flavobacteriales bacterium. Taxonomy (GTDB): domain Bacteria; phylum Bacteroidota; class Bacteroidia; order NS11-12g; family UBA955; genus JABMMZ01. Next base: position 7,540 of record JBEIKN010000015.1, on the reverse strand, counting down.
ACTGCTAAGGAAGATCAAGCGAAAGCTAGAGAAGAAGCTGCTTATTGCTACAGAATGGCTAATGAGTACGAAAAAGCCCTTAAAGCCTACGAAAAAGTCTTAAAGAAAGATCCTAAGAATACGGAAGCCTTATACCAAATCGGTGTCATGAGCATGAAAGTATCTGGTGGTAAGAATGCTGATGCACGTCGTGAAGCCAGAGATTACTTCAAAAAATATTTAGAACAAGTGCCTAACGATGAGCGCGCAATGATGAAAATCGCCGCCATTGACTCTGCTGATAATTGGGAGAAAGAAGCGCCTAATAGCCGTTTCAAAGTAAGCAACTTGAAAATTGTCAACACCAAGGGCATGGAATACAGCCCTATGATTGCCAGTAAAAAAGATGATGTTTTGTATTTCAGTACAGACCGCGAAGGTGGTGTTGCTAAAAAGAAAATCTACGGTTTAACCGGTAATAGCTATTCAGATTTATGGTTATTAAGAGCTAAAAAAGGTTCTAAAAGAAATGCGGCTAAAACATGGTCACCGCCTGAATTGGTGTTAGGTACTGTGAATACAAAATACAATGATGGTTCTTCTGCATTTGACAGAAAATACAGTACCATCTATTACACACAATGTAACGGTTCTGATGGTAAGTCTAAAACCTGTAAATTGTTCCAAGCCAAAATGAGCGAGACCCAATGGGCTGAAGAGCAAATGCTAGGCTTTTGCGTGGATGATTCATTTGACTACGGTCACCCAGCTTTATCAAACGATGGCAACACCTTGTTTTTCTCCAGCAACCGTGAAGGTGGAGAAGGTGGTTACGACATCTGGTGTGTAACCTATAACAAAAGAGCCAAATCATGGGGCGAGCCTTTTAACTTAGGCAAGTCTGTTAATACAGAGAAAGATGAAATGTTCCCTGGCGTTAACCCACATACGAATGCCTTGTATTTCTCATCTAATGGCCATTTAGGCATGGGTGGTTTAGACATCTTTACTGTTGAAGGCAGCGGCACCGAGTGGACTGCTCCTGAAAACTTAAGAGCACCATTGAACAGTGGTGGTGACGACTATGGTATGACTTTCGACAATACCAATCCAGACCATGGTTTCTTTACCTCTAACAGACAAGGTGGTAAAGGTAACTTTGACATTTGGGAGTTCAGCATATCGCCATTGGTGATAGAATTGGAAGGTTATGTATACGAATGTTTGCCTGAGCCGAATGACAAATCACACAATTTATCAAAACCATTGAAGAATTCTGTGTTGACCATTACCAACGATAAGGATTCTACTAAGATTGTTGTTAAAACCGACGACAAAGGTTACTACGGTAAAATCCGTTTAAAAGAAAAGACCAACTACGAAATCAGTTGTGACAATAGAGAATTGTATTATTTTGATGCCACACCGGTTCAAAGAACCACTAAAGGCATCAAGAACTCAACGGTGTTAAAACAAGATTTTTGTTTGAAGTCGCAAATCATCATCATGACGGTTCCGATTTACTATGACTTAGACAAAGCGAACATTAGACCTGACGCGGCCGCTACCATTGACGAAAAAATCTTACCGTTACTAGTAAAATACCCTAAGTTAAGAATGGAGTTAGGTTCGCACACTGACTGTCGTTCATCATATGACTACAACATTGACTTGTCTCAACGAAGAGCAGATAGTGCTGTGGCATACCTTGTAAGAAAAGGCATTGATGCCCGCAGATTGTTGGCTAAAGGTTATGGTGAGTCTCAATTAGTAAATGATTGTAAATGTGAGGGCGCTGTTAAAGTGAACTGTTCAGAAGAACAACACCAAGAAAACAGAAGAACAACCATCAAAACACTTGACGTTAACTTCGATCCAAACATGAAAGTGGTAGATGGTCCTGATGGCAATAATGTGAATGTTAAACCAATCATTGTTAAACTTGAGAAGAAAGACCCTAACTACTTAGTTAACGCAGCGGCGAATGGTCTTGAAACCACTACCAACTCATTGGTAATGGCAGGTAAAGACATCAGCATCAGTTTAATGGAATTGAAGAATCAAATGATCAAAGGTCAAGTAAAACCTGAGCAATTAACAGGCATTACCCAAGCCGATATCATGGCCAACCGTTTAAAGCCAAATGCTACGGTTAAAATTAGCTCTTTGAGATTTGGTCCTAAGGACAGAGGAAATACCTTTACAGATGTAACGGCTAAGATCATCAGCGGTGGAACACCATTTGTATTTGGCTTAGAAGCGTTGACTGCATTGAATGGCACATTGAACGCAGAAGAAGGTGAAATGAGCTTTAAGAACGTTAACAATGCTGCCCTTAAAGGCGGTCCAATAGAAAGCAATGCGACAAAAGCAAATGGTACAACTGGTAACACTGGTGCCGGTACTACAGCTGGAACAGGTACTTCAGGAACAACAGTTGCTGATACCGTATCACTTGCCGATTACAAGCGCGTAGCTCTGGTGTCTGAAAACGGTAACTTATACATTCCAAGTACTGTTAACGATAAAGAATCGGTTAATTGGAAATACGATATCAAAGGCAGAAAGATTTTAATTTCTGAGGACATGGCCATCCAATTACTAGAAAATGGTGCCATCACTAAAAAAGATTTCGATCCAGAAGGTGAGACCATTAAATTAAAGAATGGTACTAAAGTGCCTAGTAATGTTTTGATCATTGCCAGCCTTACCATTGGCGATGTAGTGCTTGAAAATGTTAAAGCAACAGTTGATAGCAGCATAGAGGAATCAGTGATGGGTGCTATGAATACGACATTGAAGAAAGTTTCCGCAGTCGTGAAAGGTAAAACCTTATTCATGAAACCTAAAGAAAAACGTACCAAACCAGGTGCTTCAGAGGAATAATCTTTAAACCCTATTTTAAAGGCGCATCAATATGCGCCTTTTTTGTTATGATAGATTTACACATACAAGATAGAATTGCGACCATTACGCTGAAAAGACCTGAAAAGCGCAATGCTTTAGATGATGTGATGGCTCAAGCCATTCATAAAGCACTTGATGAGTTGGCTCAGGATGATGCCTGTAAAGTATTGATCGTTGAAGGCGCTGGAGAGGCCTTCTGTGCAGGTGCAGATTTGGCTTATCTTCAGAGATTACAGAACAATACCTACGAAGAGAATCTCCAAGATTCTACTGCTCTAATGGAAATGTTCAAGGCTTTATATGCTTTTCCTAAACTGACAATTGCGAAAGTGCAAGGGCCAGCTTTTGCTGGAGGTTGTGGCTTGGTAACAGTTTGTGATTTTTGTATTGCATCTGATCAGGCTCAATTTGCCTACACAGAAGTTAAGATTGGTTTTATCCCCGCCATTGTTTCGGTGTTTTTAAGCCCTAAAATTGGCGAAAATGCAGCCAAGCGGCTATTGCTAACAGGAGAGGTTATTTCTGCCGCCCAGGCGCTTCAAATGCAGCTTATTAGTGAAGTCGTTCCCCATGCAGAACTAGACAGCCATACGTTAAGCTTTGCTCAAAAAATGATCAAACAAACTTCGAGTGCTTCTATAGCTGCGACAAAGTTACTTTTGCAGCAATTGCCTTCCAATGATTTGAATACTCAATTACAGATGGCAGCTGAAGCCAATGCGCATGCCAGAGCCTCTGAAGATTGCAAAAAAGGCATTCAGGCATTTTTAAACAAAGACAAATTGAGCTGATAATGGAATTTGTAGACACGCATTCCCATGTATTTGCAGAAGAGTTTACTACAGATGCCAAGGCTGTTATGCAAAGAGCGCTTCATGCAAGGGTTAAACACATCCTTTTGCCAAACATTGACGTTTCGAGTATTGAAGCCCTTAAGCAATTAAGTGCGGCCTATCCTGAACAGGCGCATCCTATGATGGGGCTTCATCCATGCTCAGTTGATTCCAATTATCAATCTGTATTACAATCTTTAAAGTCTGAACTATATGCTCATACTGATTTTTATTGTGGTGTAGGTGAAATTGGCCTTGACCTATATTGGGATAAAACTTTTGAATCAGCTCAACAAGAGGTGTTTATTGAACAATGTCAATGGGCGGTTGAATTGGATAAAGGCGTTTCAATCCATACCCGAAGTGCAACTTATTTAGCCATTGCTTGTTTAAAAGCCATGCCTAAAAGACCAAGAGGGGTCTTTCATTGTTTCAGTGGTTCTCTTGAAGAAGCCAATGAGATCATTAAATTGGGTTTTAAATTGGGCATTGGAGGTGTAGTAACCTTTAAAAACACCCATTTAACTGACACCTTAAAGCAAATTGACCTTAAGCATTTGGTTTTAGAGACTGACGCCCCTTATTTAGCGCCCGTTCCTTACAGAGGGAAACGCAATGAGCCCGCTTATATTCCATTCATAGCAGAGAAGTTGTCTGATATTTATGAATGTTCTGTTGAAACAATTGCCGAGGCGACGACAGCCTCAGCTCAATCAGTATTCAAGTATTAATAGGGTAATTTTTTTTGAATGTTCAAGCATAAAAAAATCCCGTCTAGAACCTAGACGGGATTTTTTATGTGAGTGCTAAAGATTACTTAGTAATGGTAATCTTTTTGGTAGCAACTTGGTTTTCAGCGTAAACTTTAACCATGTATACACCAGCAGCACAATCAGTCATGTTGACTTCAGTAGTGTTGTTGTTTACAACCACTGTTTTAACCAACTCACCTAAAGTGTTGAACACTTTTACAGTCATGTCGCTGTTGATGTCGGCAGACAATGCAACGTTGAACATACCAGCGTTAGGGTTAGGATAAACAGATACTGCGTTGTTCATGCTTGCTGCATCAGTGATGTCAGTCGTCATGGTCACACATTTAGTAGTAGAACACTCACAACCAGCTGCATTGGTAGCAATCATGGTTACACAGTATTTACCAGGAGCGCTGTAGTTGTAAGAAGCACCAGTACCGTTAGAGTTAACAGTGTTACCGTCGCCAGTTAACCAAGTGTAAGTAATACCTGAAGTAGAACCACCTGTTGGAGTGAATACCATTTTAGTGTTTCTAGCAGCATTGTTGTTACCAACGATATCGAAGTTACAAGTAGTAGGCAATGGGTTGATGGTAACTGTTTTGCTGATTGAATCAGAGCAACCACCAGCGATGCTAGCTTTTAATTGTACAGTGTAAGTTTGAGAAATGCTTGAGTTGTAAGCATGAACTGGAGCTGACAAGCTAGAGAAGTTGCCATCACCAAAGTTCCAAGTGTAAGTGATGTTACCTTGAGCGTAAGTGGTTTGGTTAGCAAAAGGCACTTCGCTACCAGCACATCTGTCTTCAACGCTGAATTGTACATTTGGTTGAACACCTACATCAATGGTTTTAGTGGCAGTTGTAGAACAACCGTTTAACAAGTAGGTAGTTAAAGTAACTACTCTTGGTCCAATGTTGATCCAGCTCTTAATTGGATTTGGCGCAGTTGAGTTGTAACCATCACCGAAGTTCCAGTAGTAGCTTTGTAAAGTTTCACCGTTTAAGTTGGTTAAGTTGGTGAAGTTAGTGGCAGTTCTGCTACAAGCAAATGGGAATGAGTAGTCAGTAGTAGGTGTTTGCTTAACCAATACAGGGATGGTTTTGCTGTCTGTACAACCGAACTCAGATACCACTTGTAATTTAACGTTTTTAGTGCCAGCAGATTGGAAAGTGTATGAAGGACTTTCAACTGTTGCTTTGTTACCTGCATCATCAAAATCCCAAAGGTTACCAAACTGACCAATGGTAATGGTCGATTTGTTATCAAAGTTGAATTCAGTGTTCAAACAGTTACCACTTGTTTGAGCAAAGTCAGCAACTGGCTTAGCAAATTGGTAAACCACTTTAGTTGTAGAGTTAGTACAACCGTCAGCTGTAGCTGTTAAAGTCACCTTGTAACCACCTGGAGTAGAGTAGTTTTTGAAGATATCGGCTTTGCTGGTAGTTGTGTTGGTAGTACCATCACCATAGTTCCAATCGTAAGCGATTGTACCTGAACCACCGTATACAGTAGCATTTTTCAATTTAACTGCAATACCTTCACAATTGTTGGTATTGATAATCGTAGCTACTGGCACTTCAGTGACATCAATAATATATGTTTTAGTGGTAGTGAAACCATATGGGTTAGTGGTTGTCTTTAACACCACTGTGTACTGACCAAAGTTGGCATATTTGTGAGCAGGGCTGGCTTCACTTGAGTGAGCAGAACCATCACCAAAATCCCAATCGTAGTCAATTGAACCTGAGCTAACTGTTGAAGTTGATTCGAAAATCAAATCGGTTTTTTCACACAAAGCAGTTGGGAATTTAGCACTTGGAACGGCTTTAGGAGCGATAAACACTTTTCTTGAATAGATCGTATCGCAACCAGAAATCAAATCTACAATCTTGATAGACACCACTAAAGTAGAATCTTCCCAAGCTTTAGCAGCATCAACAGTGGCATTAAATGGAGCAGCATTGTTTACTGTTACTGTTCCTGGAGCTGGAGTACCGTTAATGGTTTTAGCTGAAACAGTACCAATCCATTTGTTCCCAAAACCATAGTCTGCATTGGTATAACCTACTGTTGCAGGAGCAGTTAAATCATACACCAACTTCTCGTTAGGGAAAGTGATGTCTGGCTTACCAGTAGTTTTGTATTGAGCTGCACTTGAAGACAATGACGTATTGTGAGACAATACCGCACCACCTGGCGCTTTAAGCACATTAAATGTGTAAGTGGTCGTATCATTGCTTGGCATATCATCTGCATCAAGCAAGAAGAACTTCACTAGATGTGAACCGGATTGAGAGAACACAATCGGATTCAATGTGATGGTTTCAGTACCATTCACTGGAATGGTCTTAGTAAATACTTGAGTATACTTAACGACACCATTATCTGATACCGCTACAGTAAAGCCTGTAACAGGTTCAGCAAAATTGTTTTTGAAAGTTAAAGTTGGTGTTGGCGCATAACCAGCACAAACCGGTTGTGGTGGATTAAAGTCATTAGCTGTTTGAGCAATGTCTAAAGTACCTTCAACAGCGCCTCTATCAGATTTTTTAGGATTTCTGTTAACCCCATAAACATCTTTCAAATTGGTCGTTGAAGTTGGCACATTGTTTTGGTTAACAAAACGGTTAGACGCAAAATTAGTCGCAAAGTTATGACCAGTGCTTAAGAATCTTTCGTTTGGTCCAGCTAAACCATTAGAAGCCCAACCAGCGAAATTACCAAATGAACCGGCATTAGAGTACCAAGTTAAACCTGAATTGGTATAATAGCTGTTGTAATCCCATTGGAAAGCTGTGTTTCCATTGATGTTATAGGCATAAATCATGTAGAAACCAGAGTAGTTGGTGATATCAAAGATGTTACCAATAACTTTCAAGCTTGTGTGGTAATACTGGTAATTGTATAAAGCGTAAATGTATGGAGAGAAGTTATTAGACAACTGGCCATTACAACGCACTGTATTCTGTCTGATTTCAGAAGTGTAAGGGCCGCTATTAAATGAATAACAGTAAATTGGATAGGTGTAATAATACGCGCTGTTGTCTACAATCAAATTGCTAT
>JBEIKN010000014.1:0-15058 GCA_040379725.1 Flavobacteriales bacterium | reverse complement strand
ATGTCCATTGCGTGACATGAAGTACAGTTGGCTTTGAATAGTTTCTCGCCCTCTGTTGCTTGAGCAGACAGTTTAGCAGGTCCTTGAGCAATGGCATTGCTAGAGAAAATGGATAGATTGAGTAAACAAACAATTGCAAATACAATTGATTTTACTTTCAGGGTCTTTTGGCTTAGGTTTTTAACCATGTGATTTTGACTGAAATGTGACAATACTAATTAGTCCGCAAATATATCAAGGAAAGCCTCACTTTAAAAAGTATTTATACACAATTATTTCAATTTAGAATTATTCTACTATAAATTCATAATAAACTGATTTTCAATAGTTTAATCAAGATAAAATCGGGACTGTTATCGACAAGAATGTCGATAGTTTACTGAATTGTATTTTTTAAAAAACGCTTATATATGTCATCCAAAAGCGAATTGAAAATCACAATAAAAAAATTTTAATTTTAATCCGAATATAAAATTAAGTCAAAATCACGGCATCACGGTGACAGTGCCTTTTTGGGTATAAAATTTATTATCCCAACCTCTATAGGTGATCACCCAAATAAACACATCATTCATGGCAGAAGCCCCACGGGTATTACCATCCCACTGATGCGCTTTATCGTTGTTTTCCCATACTTTTTCACCCCAACGATTGTATACCTGTAAATTGTATGAACGAACAAATGCATGTGAAACACCCCAAACATCATTACTGTAATCATCATTAGGGGTAAAAGCATTGGGCACAAAAACCAATGGCGGTTGTATCAGTCTGATATCGTTAGAACGGCTTATAGCCTGCCTACCCTGTCCATTGGCATTAAAGCCTTCAAAAGCTTTTACTGTGTAGTAATAGGCTCCCCACCAAATATCAAGGTCTTCGTCATGATGAGCACGCAATAATTGGGTGTTTTTTAATCGACGAAATTGGCCTGTGTCAACCATGCGTTCTAATGTATAATGGTCCACTCCTCCCAACCATTGTCGGTAGGGCGACCAATCCAAATCAAAATACAATTTTCCAACCTGCCCTTGCAAAACAATATTGCAGGCATCATTGCTGGGTTTACTCACATGTCCACATTGGTCGTTGATACCGATTCTATAACAATAACTTTTTTCAGATACGTCAACTTGAGGGTCAACAAAAAAAGTGTCATTGACATTGTATAGGGTCTTTATTTTACGATAGCCAATGGATTGACCATTGATATTATCTGCCCTGTAAACATCATAGGACGCAAAATCAGGTTCCTGGCTCTTTAGCCAATGAACAGACACCGCCTTATTGTCAACGACAGTCGCATAATGCAAATAGGTGGAATCAATCGGTGTATTGAATTCCACTAAGGTATTTATTCTAATGCCCGCATCATATGGCTGATAACAAATGTTGTATGCTACCATATAATATTGGTAGTTCAGAACCTTAGGGTCGAAAGGCGGTTTGTCTTTGTATGTGCCAGCTTTATTGGATGTAATTGTGTCTAAAATCTTGATGCTACCACTTGGATTTTTTCGATACAACAAGACATATTTAAAGTACTTATCCGTTGCAAATGACTGCCAAGACAGTTTGACTGAACCATCCTCTCCAAACAACAAACAAGCTGTTTCTGGGCTTAGAGATAATGGAGGCGCCTTTACTAGCATTTTAATTCTTGCTTGATTACTGTCTTGAGTCGGGCAACCCTTATCGTAGACTTTAACATCAAAATAGACTGTATCTAGGCCAATATGAGCGCAATTAGGCAACCATTCTATTTTAGCTTTTATGGCATTCTGACCAGGTATTTTGCTGAGTTGAGTAATTTTAGGCAATGGTTTTGGAAAACTCGGATCATCAAAAACACCACCTTGCAAAACGATGCTTAAACTATCACTTAAATCAGGGTCTGAGGCAATGATATCGTATATTAAACTATCTGTTGCAATGACTGTGTACAATGAATCTTTTACCTGAGGTTTACGGTTCAAATTTTCAAAATCAAACTTGAATAACGCATTGTTACAATTGAAGGAATTGTTGGTGTTGCTCCAAACTCCAGGTGTTGTTGGGAACATATTATTTCCACCACAACCTGCACAAACAGACTGATAAATAATGCCTTTTTTATCAAAACGAGATGTCCCGCCATCAACATGTTCATGGGCATTATTAGACCCAGAGGACTTACCACCAAAATAAGTGCCATATAACAATGAGCTTAAATTTTTACTAAAGACTGCAAAATAAAAATCATAGCCATCAGTGGTTTTTTGATAAGCATCAACACTAAAAGGCATATTCGAAGTACCGCCTCCAGTAAAACCTGTTGTAAAATTAATACCGCCCCAACCTGAAACAAAAATGCGTTCGCATTCGTCCACTAAAAATGCTGTTGGAGATAAATCTGGTTTTGATTTATTAAGCGCACCAAAGGTGGTTTCAAGATCAATGGCGTTTAAGTTCAAGGCCAATTTCTTAATAAACATCTTAGCATCTTTATTTGAATACACCCCTGAACTTACACTCATTATGCCTTCTGTTTGACCATAAACAAAAGGTTTCCCATATTTGTCAGTCTTTACAAAATAGCATTGATCATAGGCCGTTGTTCCAATAAAGGTATAAGACATTAAGGCCAATGCATTCAAATCCAATCTCAAAATAAACCCATCAGCTCTACCGCCATGATTGATTTGTTTAAGCCCTGCAACAGCATATGAAAATGTATTACTATTAGACCCGCCTGTAACAAATAAATCTCCATGGGTACCAAGGTCAAGGCCATAGGCAGCATCATCTCCATTAGAACCAATATAGGATCCAAACAACATTTGACTCAAGTCCGAACTTAAACCAAAAACACAACCGTCTTGCTTACCATTGTAACCATTATCAAATGCGAATGCCGTTGGAAAATCAATCGAATTGGTTGTACTTGACACATAGACCTCATCATTGGTACCTGCAATGATTTCGCCCCTAAAATCATCTGCATAATTATATAACAAAGGGCTGGTAGTTCCGCTAGGTCTATCTCCGTTTAGTCCGTCAAAACTACTCCCTCCGACAAAAATCCCCGCCAATAATTGATCGCCATTGGCGGACAGTTTAACCACAAAAATATCCGACAAACCGTTATGGGTTGCATCGAAAGCAGGACTGGTCCCAATTGGGAAATCCGAAGATTTTGTGGTACCCATAATCAACAATTGACCTTGATTATTGACCACCATACTGTGTGGCTGTTCATTGTTTAAAAAACCGCCAATGTATGTAGCGAATAACAACGCCTTGCCATCCTTTGAATATTTTAAAATACCACAATCTCTGTCAGTGTAACCTATACTGCTGGACTCGACAGCACCACCGGCAAAACTCATTTGAAAGGCCCCAAGAGTTGTTGGGAACCCAAAATCAAAGACCGTTCCGCCTGAATACCCATTCCCCAATGCATCAAATGTAGCGGTGTAACCAAAATTATCGGCACTCGAGCCGCTGTATGAAGAAAAGACTAAAACCGGATCTAAAATGGTTTCATGGTCTATGCGATTCAGTGTCCCCCAATTAAAACTCAAAACACCATGATCCAAAGTATAAGCCAGCTCTAATGGCACTTTTTGATGATTAATCATTTGAAAAACCACGGGGGCTTGCTCTACAATTGCCCCAAAACGATGATACACCATTAATTGGCCATTGATCAAACCCAAACTATCGGCACCCTTGTAGAGCATCTTAATTAGCTTTGGATCGGCGCCTTTATGCAAAATAAAATTGTATTTAAGCTGTCCCTTTTCCTCTATCAACTCATAGTCAATATTCGGGTAAATCTCTTTTACAAAAAGACCATGATACGTTTTAATGTGATGTTGCCATTTTGAAGGATCTGATCCTTTAAAATAATTGCTGTAATCTGAATAAGCGTTTATGCCAGAATAGACTGCTTGAACATTACTCCCCAAAAAAGACATTTGAATGGCATGAGCTTTTAATCCATGGCTATCATGAGCATTGTGTTGAAAATCCTTAATTTGATTGGCCTCATAAAACAAATAGGTAAAGCGGCCTTTTTCAACAAACAATTTAGAACTCGCAAGATTGGATTCAAATAAAACCGCTTGCTCCCATTGCCCTTTATTTTCTGTTAGACGAAATTGTCCATATCCCGAAGTCAAAAGACTAAAGAGCAGGCATGAAAAGACATATTTAACCGGTTTAAACAATGGCTTAACAAATATAAATGAAGTTCTTGGCATTTTTCGCAAAGGAATATACAGATGGTATAGAATTGCCCTTTTTATTGATTTATTTTGCAACACAAATGAAGCAACTTGAACGCATAGTGTTTTTTGGTACGCCAATGTTTGCCGCCAATATCCTTGATACTTTGGTCATGCATAAATTCCCTATAGTAGCTGTAGTGACTGCTCCAGACAAAGCCGCCGGAAGAGGCATGAAAGCCAGTGCATCAGCGGTTAAACAAATCGCTGAAAAGCATCAAATCCCAGTACTTCAACCTGAAAAATTAAAATCAGAGGCATTTGTATCTACTTTGCAACAGATCAATGCTGACTTAAACATTGTCATAGCTTTTAGAATGTTGCCCGAAGTGGTTTGGCAAATGCCCCGATTAGGCACTATGAATTTACATGCAAGCTTGTTACCGGCATACAGAGGAGCAGCACCTATCAATTGGGCCATCATCAATGGCGAAACTCAAACTGGTCTGTCAACTTTCTTCTTAAAACATGCCATTGACACAGGCAACGTTTTGCTTCAAAAAACCTTGCCTATATTAGAAGAAGACAATGCAGGGTCTTTACATGACAAGATGATGATTGAAGGGGCTCAATTGGTTGTTGATTCATTAAACAGTATAGAAACAGGCAAGTATCAATTGACAGAACAAGTAAGCGGCAATTTTCCGCATGCGCCCAAGCTGAATAATGATAACTGTCAAATCAATTGGCAATTCAAAGCAAGCGCTATCCATAATTTGATCAGAGGTTTATCGCCCTATCCTAGCGCCTACTGTAGGCACAATAACAAAATGATCAAACTCTTCAAATCAAAGCTGACTGAATTACCAAGTGTAAGTCCAGGAAAATTTGAAATCATTAATAAACACCATTTAATGGTGCATTGTGCAGACTATTGTCTTGAAATTATAGAACTCCAATTGGAAGGCAAAAAACGCATGCAGGCGTCAGAGTTCATCAATGGATTTCAGTCCATTATTTAAGTGCTGATTGAATCATAGCGATGACTTCAGGCGTATACCACTGAATCCCCTCTACTTTTTTAAGCAGTACATTACCTTTTTTATCGAGCAAATAAGTTGTTGGATATGCTGTTACGCCCAACTCCGCTTTTAACTTTTGAGCCGATTGATAAAAATCCAAATTAGATTGAAAACGCGCTTTGAAAGCCATCATTTTAGCCATAGACTCATCAGACACCATCAATACATTTAGACTGTCCTTGAAGCGTTGTTTAAGCTGCAATAATTCTGGTTGCTCTTTTACACAATCACCACACCAAGTTTGGAAATATGAAACGATAACCACTTTGTTCTTAAAAAGGTCTTGACCCGCTTGAACGCTGTCCAATGTTCGTAAAGTAGGCTTTACAAATGCCTCTGACTTTCTGTTATTGGCTATAACAATGACGGTTACAGCGGTAGCTAATACCAAAGACAGAATAATGTTTGTTTTGATTTTCACAGAGCAAAATTAAAGATTTTAGCTAATTTTCTTTTCGAATAAATTTGGTTAATTTGCCCGATCAAAATTTCTTGAATCAATATGAACTTTCAAAAAACCATTACCGCTATTTGTCTATTGGCAAGTATGCAGTTTAGTGTCGCTGAGGCTAAAAAGAAAAAACCTGTAGAAGCGCCTAAACCAGCTAATCCAGTCGCCAGCATTGCTGACAAGGTCAAAAAATGTAAAAAAATCGATGGCTTATTTACGCTATACAGAGACACTACCAATGGCTCAATGATGATGGTCATCAAACGTAGTCAGTTTAATAAATCGTTTATTTACTTTAGTTATGTTGAAAATGGCAATACTACTACAGGCCATAATCGCGGTACTTTTAGAGACAATAAAGTCTTTAGCATCAGTAGATATTTTAATCAAATTGAATTCACGACTCAAAATTCTAATTTTTATTTTGACCCTAACAATGCCATTTCAAGGGCCAAAGATGCCAACATCACCAATGCATTAATGGCCAGCGAAAAAATCATTGTAGCTGATGAAGCTAAAGGTGAATACCTCATTGAAGCTGACAATATTTTTTTAACAGAAGCCTTGTACCAAATAAAACAATCGAGTTTTATGCCTGGCATGTTTAATCTTGGCATGTTGAGTAAATCAAAATCCAAGTACCAATCTGTTAAAAACTATCCTGAAAACACAGATGTTGTTGTAAAATATGTATACGACGACCCTTCTTCAAGAGGGAGCAGTAGCGATGCTATTACCGATGGTCGTTATATGGAAATCTTACTTCAACACAGTTTCATAGAAATGCCGAAGAACAACTTTAAACCGCGCCTAGACGACCCAAGAGTTGGTTATTTCTTAACCCAGGTAAACGACATGACAACTACCAATGCTTTGAATTATAGAGATTTGATTCACAGATGGGATTTGGTTAAAAAAGACCCTAATGCGGCGGTATCTGATCCTGTAAAACCAATCACATGGTGGATAGAAAACACTACCCCTAAAGATTTAAGACCAACCATCAAAGGCGCCATACTTCAATGGAATTTAGCCTTTGAAAAAGCGGGCTTCTCTAACGCCATTGAAATCAAAGAACAACCTGATGATGCCACATGGGATGCTGGCGATATCCGATACAATGTCCTTAGATGGACCAGTAGCCCGGAACCACCATTTGGTGGCTATGGTCCAAGCTTTGTGAACCCTTTAACTGGCGAAATATTAGGCGCTGACATTATGTTTGAATGGGTATTCATCACCAACAGATTAAAATCTCAAAAAATATTTGACAAAGCAGGTATTGAAATGATATTGGAAGAATCAAATCAGCAAAAAGACCATGGCTATGCTTGTTCTGCTGGCGAACATTTACACATGCAAAACCTAATAGGCTTACAAGCTTTAACTGCACAACACGCTAGCGAAGCAGAAGTTGATCAATACTTAAAAGAAGCACTATACTATTTAGTCTTACACGAAGTAGGACATACATTGGGACTAAACCATAACATGAAAGCTACTCAACTCCATAGTGTCAATGATTTGTATGACATGAATAAAACCAAAGCCATTGGATTAACCGGCAGTGTCATGGATTATCCTGCAGTGAATTTCAGCAATCGCAAAGGACAAAAATGTCAATACTATACTGACCGACCAGGTCCATACGATATGTGGGCGATTGAATTCGGTTATTATCAAGCCAAGGATTCATCAGATGATATCAACCAAAGAAAACAAATATTAAACAAAAGCACTGACCCTGCATTGTGCTTTGGCAATGATGCAGACGATATGAGGTCGCCAGGAAAAGGCATTGATCCGCGCGTTATGATTGGCGATATGAGTAATGATGCAGTTGCTTATGCTAAAGAGCGTATTGATTTGATTAAATATTTACAAAGTCAATTGATGAGCAATTATGGTCATTCGGATAGAAGCTTCCATGAATTAAGAAACAATTATTTAGTTTTAAGTTCAGAATGGGGTATTCAAGCGGGTGTTGTTTCTAGATATATTGGCGGGGTTTATGTTGACAGAAGCTATAGCAATCAAAACAGCAACACACAACCACTAACCGCTGTACCATTGGCTACTCAAAAAGCAGCCATGAAATTATTAACCGAACAAGTGTTTGCGCCAAATGCCATGGAAGTTCCAAAAGACCTTGCCAATTATTTACAAATGCAGCGCAGAGGATTTGACTTCTTTAGTTCCGGCGAAGACCCTAAATTACATAGAAGGGTATTAAACATACAAACGAGTGTGTTAACGCATATACTACATCCAAACACCTTGCAAAGAATTACTGACAGTAAATTGTATGGCAATCAATATGAGCTATCAGATGTCTTTAAAGATTTAAGTGCAGCCATTTTTGACGCAGACCTAAACACCGATGTCAATACTTATCGACAAAACCTACAATCAGAGTATGTTGAATTTTTAGCATTCATCTATAAATCAAGCTTTTACGATGCAATCGCAAAATCAAAAGCCCATGCTCAACTGCTTTCCATTCAAAAATCATTGACTGCCGTTTTACCTTCGTCGACAAAAAACGCCAAAGAACATAGAAATTATGTACTTTCGTCTATAAAATCAGCTTTGGAAGAAAAGTAAGCATTTTTAGACAATTCACATTATTAAGCGCAACTATTTGTTTATCAAGTAGTTGCGCTTGTTTTTTTACCCCCGATTCGACGTCTGGTTTTGTAGTCTTAAGCGAATAGATAAGATTTGCTTCAAACGACAAAACAAATATGAGAATTTACATAGGCAACTTAAATTATCGCCTCAGAACTGAAGAATTAAAAAATGTGTTTGAACCGCACGGAGAAGTACTTGGCGCAAAAATTGTTAGAGACCCAGAAACCAAACGCAGCAAAGGATTTGGTTTTGTAGAAATGAGTAACGAAGACGAAGGCAATCGCGCCATTGAAGCCCTTAATGGCAGTGAATTGAGCGGCCGTAAAATGATTGTTACGCCTGCTAAACCAAGAGAGTTCACAAACAACGACAGCAATCAAACGCCTGAATAAGCTCAGTTAATTGTTTTATATCTAAGAGCGCTTTGGCAACAAGGCGCTTTTTTTATGCTACAAATATTGCTTTTGTATGAGAAAGCGCAACAACTCACCTAGTTCACCTTCAGCAATTATTTCTGTAGAATGAAACTTCATATCCTTTTGGGTTAATATGTGCCAACTGTAGGTATTATTGGCATTTAAAATTTTACCTCTTGATGCGGTAGCTATCTCTGCTCCTAACGAATTAATGATGGTCAACTGTAGAAGGTCGCCCTGCGGTCCTTTAACAATGTTCTCCTCCCATCTAGCCAACAACTGACCATCCTGAGCAATTTGGTCTTCAGAATAGGTTAATGGAGCGGCAGTGTTACGTTTCAATACAAAACGTTTTTCGTATGGGATTTTGCTGGTATCAATGGTTAATGGGATGGCTTTTGCTGAAGCTCCATTAAGGGTTAAAAACATTTCAGCCTTTGTGGTATCAATGCCTTTCTCAGTCATCAATTGGAATTTACATACAGCAGAAGCCATTGTAATGGCATTATTTTTTTTGATCGTTGTACAATACATCCCTAAAGTTGGGAATTCGTATCGATAGACTACCTGTTGCTGTGCATTTTGAGATGAGTCTATTAGTAATGCCCTATGCTGATCAGAAAAACTCAGCAATTCATATCGCTCTTGGTTATTGATATTGACTTGTCTATGAGCAATTGCATGCGCTTTACCAGAACAATACAAGGTGTCCATTCCGATATAGGCTGTTTGATTGATTTTGGAATGCAATACAGCAGCCCTGTGTTCATGCAATAATTGTTCTTGTCGTTTAGGCTTTTGCTTTGCCAAAATGGTATTTGGCTCAGAACACAACAACAACAACAACAATAAGCAAATCGCTTTAAAAGGCTTTATAGAGCCTGAGGTCCAAATGCTTCTGAGCGCTCGAAAATTCTTGTTCATAATTACCTGCTATGATGACTATTTTATCCTTAAGGTTGCCAAGACAATTTTTATACCATTCTTCTCCAGATTGATCAATATTACTCAAGGGCTCATCAAGTAACACTATGGGCGCTGAACTACAAAAGCATAAAGCAGTTTTTAATTTTTGTAATTGACCTGAAGACATGTGTTGAATAGGCGCCTTGGCATCATAGCTCAATTGTGTATAGTCATAAAACACATCAAATGCGCACTCTATTTTATGGGCTTTATGGTATAGTTCATACAATTCCTTGATGGAGCAAGACATTGGCAGTTCCATGTATGGACCTGTATAACTGAAGATCTGATGTACTGAATTGACTGGCAATCCGTTGACCATTACTTGACCCTCCGTGGGCTCAACAAAACCATAAATGATTTGCATAAGGGTTGACTTACCATAACCATTCCCTCCTTGAACCGATAAAACATCACCAGTTTTAAGGCTGATTTCAATATGGCGGAACAACCAATGGTTGGCAAAACGTTTACCGATATCAAGCAACTGAAGTTCCATTGGCACAAAATTACATGAATTAAGGCTTTATGGCAACGGTCATTTCTCTTTTACCAAATGCACCGGGTGGATTCATGACCTCAAAGCCAACTTGTTTGAGATCTCGTTTAAACTGCCCTTGCGCACAATAAGTCACTAATCGGGCCTTACTTGACATTAGGTCAAATAGTTGACTAAAATAATGAGCGGCCCACAAATCAGCTTGTTTACTAGGCGCAAAAGCATCAAAATACACCAAATCTATAGGTGCTTGATGCATCAAGTTGCTTGTATTGTATGACTCGAGACCAACATTCAAGAGTTCAAATTCAAAATTGTCTTTAAGGCGTTTAATTCCAGCGCCGCTGAGCATCTGAGGCAAGTAACTCAAGGATTGTGGTTTAATGGCAAACGATTCATAATACTTCAACAAGGTATTTTCTGGCAACATAAAAGGTTCAAGTGATTGCATGGACACGGATTGACCCGGCATTACACTTTGCAGGCTTAGCAAGACATTCAAACCTGTTCCAAAGCCAACCTCAAGTACATGAATATGTGGCTTTATAGCTAACATGGGCAACAAGCCATTATCAATGTATACATGCAAACTTTCTCCTAATGCCCCTTTACTAGAATGATAGGTTTCTAATAAGCTGGGCACATATAAAGTGGCACTGCCATCTTCTGTGGCCTGAATCTGTATATCTGTATACAAAATGAAATTAAGCGGAAGTTCTAACGGTCCTTTGTTCTATGCGCTTTTCGTAATCAGATCCTTGGAAAATTCTGTGCACATAAATGCCTGGTGTATGGATCTCGTTCGGGTCGAGCTGGCCTGCAGGCATCAATTCCTCTACCTCAGCAATGGTCATTTTACCAGCCATTGCCATCATAGGATTAAAATTTCTTGCTGTATCTTTAAATATCAAATTGCCATGTGTATCGCCTTTCCAGGCTTTAACAATCGCAAAATCTGCATCAAATGCATATTCTAACAAATAAGTTTTACCATTGAAAACACGGGTTTCTTTACCAATGGCGACTTCTGTTCCAACACCCGCAGGCGTATAAATAGCAGGCATACCATAACCTGCCGCCATACAGCGGGTAGCAAGTGTCCCTTGTGGTATTAACTCCACTTCAAGTTCACCTGACAACAATTGACGCTCAAATTCTGCATTTTCTCCTACATAGGATGATATCATTTTTTTGACTTGTTTGGTTTGCAACATCAAACCAATACCAAAATCATCAACACCGGCATTGTTGCTAATACAAGTCAATTCTTTACTGCCTTTTTTGACAAGAGCTGTAATACAATTCTCAGGAATACCACACAATCCAAAGCCCCCCAACATAATCACGGCACCATGGTTAATGTCTTTGATGGCTTCGTCTGCATTGGCTACTACTTTATTCATACTGCGAAGATAATTGGTTTATAACGATTATGCATGCTGACTTTATCTGAAAAAATGTGCAAGGGTCCCCCCAAGTTCCATTCCCCAGGCAATACCGATGTGAACAATGATTCCACCAACAATAGAACGACTGTAAAAACACAAAACCCCCAATAAACTACCTCCAAAAAAAGAACTTACAGCCTCGCCCAAGGGTTTACCATAATGGATTGACATATACATCAGTGCCATGGGCAGTATGGCTTTAATGCCTAAATAGCGAACAAAGGCAATGACCATAAATCCCCTGAAAAACAATTCAATGGCAACAAAATCAAGTGCATAAAACAACTCATACAATAACACATCGAACCAATTACCCCCTGCGTTGGTAATTTTAAAAGCTCTTGGATAATAGTCTAAAAATGCATCGTTCATCGAAGCCAATCCAATCAGAGGCATCATGCCCAACAGTAATAAACCATACAACTTAAAATCCATTGACTTGAGTGTTAGACCATACAAATTGCTTTGATCATTTTCAAATAGATACCACATTAAACAAACAGGAAGCATAATATACAAAGCCCTGAATACATTGTGGTAGATCCTAACATTCAAGATAGCAGATAAAGTATTTGAAAGCGCTTCAATCCAAGCAGAATGCTGACTAAAAGCAGCTCTGAAAGCAAATATACCGCAAGCCAAAACCCATAAAACATGCATACGCCAGTTAGGCTTTTCTGGCCCTTGATGGACTGTATTGATTAAACAATAACCTACATAAACATGAATCAGGTACATAAAAAAGAAGCCTAAAAAACTTGAAAAAAAAGGCAACTGATACAATAGGTATTCGATATGCCAATAATCATTAGCCCATACACTCAAAACCACAAAACAGAATATGAAGCACCAAGTCAGCAAGCTAAATGTGCGAACATATGCGCCTAATTGTCCTTGCAATTTCTGTATCATGAGAACATTAAACTACAGCCTCTGGTATCGCTATAATCCATTCGACCTAATACTTCAAAACTATTGTCAGGATAGGATTTACCAAGGTCAGAGGTTTCTATAAAAGCACAAGAATCTATATTGGCTAAATCGATGATATTAATAGCACCATGTTGATGAAACCCCAGACATGTAAACGGATCATTGATCTCTCTAATGACAATCTTCATCCATGGAGGACACACAAGTCTTCCGTCTGATTGAGCATAGGCCTGAGACATCAATTCTGTCATGCCGTATTCTGTAGAAATGCGATTGGTTTTGAAGCCTGTTTGCAAGATTTGATGCAATTCCAATCGGGTAATTTCTTTTCTTTGACCTTTCATCCCCCCTGTCTCTATCACCTCACATGGATGAATAGTCATTGGCTTGGTTTCTGCAAAATCTAATAGGGCAAAAGAAACACCCCAAAGTATGGTTGGTATAGCTTGAGTTTGATTGTAATTGAGACGTTGAATTAGGGCATCCAAATCATACAAATAAAATTGTGAACCCAAGTCCAAACTGTTCTGAATAAAATGATTGACTTGATAGACTAAAGATGAATTGGATCGCTCCAGATAATTGGGCAGCAATGCCAAGTGCGCATAATTTTGATGAGGGCCAAATTGGGCTTCAAAACATTGGGTAAACACTTTTTGATACCACTGAAGCGATTTTACATAATGTTTACTAACGCCTATACCTGTTGTAGAACTACTCTCAAACACAGCCTCCGGTGTATAGTCAGTCGTTGTTACCTTTTGTTGCTTAAAAAAAGCAATGGGCAGATAGGGTATTTGCTTGAAATCGACTACTTTTGAACGATCGAATGACAAATGATTCAGATATTGTCTGTATACCTCACAATGTTCGTATTGGTAGGCAAAGACCTCCAAGGCTAAAGCATTGAAATTTTCTACAGAAACTTGTAATATCTGACTTTGCCAATCGCGCATAGACATGCTTCAAAAATATATCAAAATATTTGCATTTTTAATCTTGGTTTCGTGCAAAACCACAGAATTTAATTTTCCAATTGAACCGGTCTTAAGCTTGAATGAAACGCCCAAGCAATTTCAATTAAATGGCAAAGATTCAGCTGTAGAAATCAGTATTCATTACACTGATGGTGATGGTGACATAGGCCTTGAGAGCTCAGATACAATTGCCCCATTTAATTTTGGCAGTCCTTACTTTTATAATTTATTGGTTAGCGTATACCAAGTAAACAATGGCATAAGTAGCAAAATTGCTATTCCACTGAGTTCAGATTCTGTTAACTTTAATGACCGAATAGGCAATATCACACCTACTGGAAAAAACAAAGCCATATTTGGCGATCTTACCCTCAAGATAAAAGCATTGCCCTACCCTGGCATACAGCCTGATTCAATGTTTTATACGGTGCAGATAATTGACAGACAATTGCACAAGAGCAATGTACTGACGACGCCAGTACTTCAATTTAACTTTTAAGTGCTTAGAATTTGTTCTTCCACATCATACTCTCAACGGGACGTATGGTGCGGGTGTTGTATTTAGCATTTTTCTTTTTGTTGTACATGGTTTTAACTTCACCATTGACAACAAAATATATCAACTGGCCAATTGGCATTCCGGCGTATACACGAACAGGCTGAGATACGCTGATTTCTAGGGTCCAAGTGTTACAGAATCCGATATCACCTTTGCCTGCTGTGGCGTGAATATCAATCCCTAAACGACCAGTACTGCTTTTGCCTTCTAAAAAAGGCACATGATTGTGGGTTTCAGTATACTCTTCTGTAACACCCAAATACAATGTACCAGGTTGTAACACAAAGCCTTCTTGTGGAATTTCAAAATGATCGATTTTGTTATGCGTTTTAGCATCCAACACTCTGTCTTTATAGGTAGCTAGATAACGACCTAAATGCACATCGTAACTATTGGTCCCTAAGCAATCAGCTCTAAATGGTTCAATTAAAATGGATCCTTTTTCGATCTCATCAAGAATTTGGTAGTCGGTTAATATCATGATTCTAGTAGTTTAAACCACTGAATACTGTGGTCATCACTGCACGAAATAAATTCGTTTTTTCCAAACCACAAAATTTTATTCACTGAATTACGATGGGCGCTTTGTTTATCGTAATTTACCACTTTGATCAATTCAAGGTCTTTGGTCGACCACAATCGTATACATTTATCCATGCTAACTGTGGCCAAGAGGCTGGCATCAGCATTGAATGCCATGTCATGAATGGTGCCTGAATGTGCCTGTAAAGAAGAGATTGCAAGCCTTTCATCTTTTGAAAACAATTTTC
Organism: Flavobacteriales bacterium; assembly: GCA_040379725.1. Lineage (GTDB taxonomy): Bacteria > Bacteroidota > Bacteroidia > NS11-12g > UBA955 > JABMMZ01. The sequence continues at coordinate 118 of JBEIKN010000014.1, read as the reverse complement.
CACTTTTACCAGCCAAATACCATTGATTCGGGTTAGGCTTTATGGCTAGGGCAAATATTGAATCCTGATCAATTTTTTGAGTATCAAGACATTCCCCATCAACATTATAAAGATGCAT
>JBEIKN010000013.1:0-15406 GCA_040379725.1 Flavobacteriales bacterium | reverse complement strand
GGAGGTGGCGCTAGTTTACAGTTTTTAATGGTAGCCTACAATTTGTTGGAAACCAAAGCAGCTTATCTAAAGACGGGTGTTTGGGCTGCTAATGCTGTTAAAGAAGCCAAGCACTTAGGTTTGGTTGAAGTTGTTGCAAGTTCTGAAGACACCAATTATAATTACATCCCAAAGAACTATATCATTCCAACTGATGCAGATTACTTTCATTGTACCAGTAACAACACCATTTATGGCAGTCAAATGCAAAGCTTCCCTGATTCACCAATTACCATGGTTTGTGATATGAGTTCAGATATTTTAAGTCGTCAAGTGGATGTGAGTAAATTTGGTTTGATCTATGCAGGCGCTCAAAAAAATATGGGACCTGCTGGTGTTACGGTGGTCATTGTGAGAAAAGATATTTTAGGCAAAGTGACTCGAAAAATTCCAAGTATGTTGGATTATAAATTGCACATTGAAAAAGAAACCATGTTCAATACACCTCCAGTATTCCCAATTTTTGCCATGTTGCAAAATTTAAAATGGGTTCAAAAAGTTGGCGGAGTAAATGAAATGCAAAAACGTGCAGCAGCCAGAGCAGATATGTTGTACAATGAAATTGATAACAATCCATTATTCTCCGGTAGCATAGCCAAAGAAGACCGTTCGCAAATGAATGCTTGTTTTGTATTAAACGATGCTTCTTTAGAAGAAAAATTCAATGCGGCATGGAAAGAAGCAGGTATATCAGGCATAAAAGGACATCGTTCGGCTGGTGGATATAGAGCAAGTATGTACAATGCATTGCCTTTGCAAAGTGTTGAAGCCTTGATCAATGTTATGAGCACTTTTAATTAATTGAAGCATGAAGATTTTAGCAAATGATGGAATAGACTTAAGTGCAAAATTGGCACTAGAAGCAAAAGGATTTGAAGTTGATACCACTAAAATCCCTCAAGATGAATTGGCCTCAAAAATAAATGCCTATGATGTGCTTTTAGTTAGAAGTGCCACCAAAGTTAATGCCAGTGTTTTGGAAAATGCTAGCAATATCAAATTGATTGGTAGGGCAGGTGTTGGGCTTGATAATATTGATTTAGACGCAGCAAAAGCTAAAGGCATTGCAGTGGTTAATACACCCGCTGCAAGCAGTACAAGTGTTGCTGAATTAGTGTTCGCGCATATGTTTTCAGTCAGCAGATGGTTACAGCACAGTAATAGACAAATGCCAGAACATGGTGTTACGGATTTTAATGCCCTTAAGAAAATCTGTTCAGAAGGCATTGAATTAAAAGGTAAAACTTTGGGCTTGATTGGATTTGGTAGAATTGGTAGAGAGGCCGCTCGAATGGCCTATGGTTTAGGGATGAATGTGATTGCATTTGATCCAATGATTCAAAGTGCCGAGGTTCAAATACAATTCCATGCCGATGCTGGTATTCCGGCAATATCACACACAGTTCATACGATTTCTAAAGAAGATGTCTTAAGGCAAGCAGATTTTGTGAGTTTGCATATTCCAGGAGGTCAAGGCTATGTCATTGCAGAGTCTGAGTTAAATCTCATGAAGTCAAGTGCAGTTTTGATCAATTGCGCAAGAGGTGGCGTTGTGAATGAAAAAGATTTAGTAAACGCTTTAAGTCAAGGTAAATTGGCCTATGCAGGGGTTGATGTTTTTGAACAAGAACCTCCTGTTTACGATGGTCTATTAAAAATGAAAAACGTTTCATTGAGTCCACACGTTGGGGCCAGCACCGCAGAGGCTCAAAAGCGCATTGGCGATGAAATGGCTCAACAAATCATCCATCATTTTAATTTGTAGGTTTGGCACATATATACCCATTTAAAGCCTTATTGCCTGCTAAGGGTTTGGAGATTCAGGTGTCTGCTAATACACATTTAGACAGCTTGGAACGCCAACATCAAATAGTTGATGAAAATCCTTATACGTACTTAAATGTGGTTAAGCCCTATCTTAAATTTCATGAAAGTAAAGATCCGGTCAAACATTTTCCTTTGGGTAAAAAAGCATTAGAAAAACTGATTGCCGACCAGGCTGTTGTTAAGGATTTGAATGATTCATTTTATATTTACAGTCAAGTAAATAAAAATAATGGTAGAGAATACGTTGGTTTGATTTGCACTGTTGCAGTTGAAGATTATTATTCAGGACATATTAAGATCCATGAAAACACCATCACAGAAAAAGAAGATCAACTGATATTACACATTGAAACAACTGGCGTCATAGGCGAACCTGTACTAATGACCCATACCTTTCATGAAGGGGTTAAAAGTCATCTAATTGATTGGATAGCAAAAGCACAGCCTGTAATTCATTTTGAAGATGAGTATCAGATCATTCATTCCATTTACAAGATTGACGATCAACAATGGATTAAAGATGTTCAAACCATTTACCAATCTATTGGTGACTTATACATAGCTGATGGGCACCACAGAAGTGCAGCTTCAGCCGGATATTTCAAAAAACAAGGCTTGAACAATGGTCGTTATTTATGTTTCATAGTGCCGCCAGAGAGTTTGCATATAGATAGTTTTCACCGTGCGTACAAATCTGATACGGTATTTGACTCTATGTTACTTTTGCAGGCATTGTCGGCAGAATTTGACGTTCAAAAAGTGGCTAATGGCATATTGCCAAGTCAAGAAAAATCATTTGGCTTGTACATGCGCGGTCAATGGTACGCCATAGATTACAAAGCTTCAGTTGATCAATTAAACGCCGTTCAACGTTTAGACGTTTCTATTTTAGAAGAACAGGTATTCAAACAAATTTTAAACATTAAAGATTCAAAAGTGGATGCTCGTTTAACCTTTTATAAAGGCAGTTTGGGGATGGATGACATCGAGCGCATTGTCAATGCTGGTGAGCAAGATTTGGTGTTCACGGTATTCCCTTGTGCCATTGAACATGTGTTTGAAGTCGCTGATCACCATATGATTATGCCACCTAAATCAACCTATATTGAGCCTAAACTCAGAACAGGGTTGACTGTTCAGTCAGTTGTATAAGCCTTTTTTTAAAAATCTACCTAGTAGATAGAAAATTCATTTTTTTATTGTAACTTGCCAATAGAACTGAATAACGGGTCTATGGTGCAAAAATTACTTATTACATTGGTTTTTATGTTTGGTATGTCTGTTTTTGGGCAGAATACTACAGCTAAAGCGGTTAATTATGACGCGCTTTATAAGTCTCACAGGTTGAGTTCATATACCAATCAACTGCAATATGCAGAATTGCACGATTGGCAAAAAGTATCAGAACAAAATGCTTTGGATTTTGTTAAAAAACAATTTTCACTGGGTAAGGACTATGATTTTAAGTGGATTCAATCGTTTGATGACGAATTGAAATTAACCCATCATAGGTATCAACTACAATACAAGCAAGTTCCCATTTTAGGTGCTGTAGTTATTTTGCACATTAAAGAAGGTTACTTACAGGCTTTTAATGGTGAGGTTTTCAAAGCAACTGTCAACGAAACATTGCTTCAATTATCTGAATCTAAAGCTTTACAATTTGCATTAGATTCTTTTAAAGCAGAGACCTATATGTGGGAGTCTAAGGCAGATGAACAATCCTTAAAAGACATTCAATCTGACCCCAAAGCCACTTGGTATCCTAAAGCCAATTTGATTTATGTGCCAAAAGATTTAGAGTTTGCTTCAGGTGTTTTCAAATTGACTTATTGTTTTAATGTTCATGCACTTCAACCTCGTAAAGCAGAAAAATTATACATTGATGCCTATTCAGGCGAGCTAATCGCAAGAGAAAATCAGTTACATGCTGTTGATGTGGTTGGAAAAGCCTTTACCAAATACAGTGGTCAAAAAAACATTGTAACAGATAGTACAGCACCTTTTAATTATAGATTAAGAGACAACTCGAGAGGCAACGGTGTTTATACATACAATTTAAAGAAAACGACCAATTACGGTGGTGCAGTTGATTTTTTAGATTCCAATAATATTTGGAACAATGTCAATGCCAACAAAGACGAAGTTGCTACAGATTGCCATTGGGGTGCTGAGACCACCTATGATTATTTTAAATCTAAATTCAATCGTAACAGTTATAATAATGCCAATGCGCGAATCAATAGTTATGTCCATTATTCAAGTAATTATGACAATGCTTTTTGGGACGGTGTGCGCATGACTTATGGTGATGGCAACTCTTTTAAACCGTTAACTTCTATTGATGTTTGTGGACATGAAATTACCCATGCCGTTACGTCTAATTCAGCCAATTTGATCTACAGTTATCAATCGGGTCAATTGAACGAATCATTCAGTGATATTTTTGGTAATGCCATTGAACGCTATGGTAAACCAACATCATACAGCTGGAAAATAGGTGAAGAAATTACTTATTCCGGTAATGGTTTAAGAAACATGGCTGATCCAAGAACCAATGGGCATCCAAGATGTTATTTAGGGACATACTGGTACACAGGTGCAGGAGATAATGGTGGGGTTCACTTAAACAGCGGTGTTCAAAATTGGTGGTTTTACCTCATCACAGAAGGCGGCACTGGAAACAATGATTTTTCCAATGCCTATAAAGTTGATAGCTTAGGTATTTTGAGCGCAGAAAAAATTGCTTTTAGAAATTTAACGGTATACTTAACACCAAGTTCCCAGTATGCTGACTCTAGATTTTACTCCATACAATCAGCAAAAGATTTGTTTGGTCAATGTAGTAAAGAAGTCATCGCGGTAACCAATGCTTGGTATGCCTGCAATGTTGGTCCTAAATACGATAGTGGCTTTGTTAAAGCCAATTTTTTGGCTGATACCATTGTTTGTAGTAGCTCAAAATTGGTGAATTTTTACAATTTTAGCTCAAACGCCATTTCATACAAATGGACATTTGGAGATGCAGGGACATCGACCAATAGTAACCCAAGTCATACTTACAGCAATTATGGTAATTATACCATCAAATTGGTGGCAACTTCATGCTTTAAGAACAGGAAGGATAGTATGACTAAAACGGCCTATGTAAAAATTGATTCTACTTTTGATATTTGTAAAGCTTTGCTGATGCCAGCATCAGGCATTGATAGTACTAAGAAGTGTATGTCTTTTGTGTATGATGATGGGGGAGAAGATATATACAAACAAAGCAGAAAAACCTATTTTAGAATTTCTACACCTGGGGCAGATACCATCAAAATTAAATTTTTCGATTTTGATTATGAATTAAATTATGATAGTCTATACATATACAAAGGGTATTATCCCGGAACAGGGGTAAAAATAGGTGGGTATACCGGCTCAACTTTGCCAAATTTAGGGAATATCATCGCGGTGCCCGGTAGTGTTGTCACATTAAGGCATGTCTCTGATCCTTACGTTGTTGGAAGAGGATTTAAATTAAAGTACACAGCTGTTAAAAAACCTTTAAAGGTAAAAGCCTATTCAGATACTACAATTTGTTTTGGAACCACTGCTACATTAAGAGGTGTAGGAACAGGCGGCTATTTCAAAGATTATTTTTATAAATGGGATAATCTGATATACAATGATACAAATATTGTTTCTCCAAGCTATACCCAAGCCTATAAGGTTTATCTGAGAGATTTGTGTATGAATACCATGGATTCTTCAACAGTTACGGTTACGGTCAGAGATCCAATAGAATTACAGACCAATAAGGATACGGTGATTTGTAGAGGAAGTAATGCATCTTTGTCTGCAATGGCCTCAGGTGGTAGAAATAATTCATATGTGTATACTTGGGACCATGGTTTAGGCACCGGAGCCAATAAAACTGTTAGCCCATCTTTTACCACTACCTATAGAGTCATTGTTTCAGATGCATGTACACCCATTTCAGATACAGCTTTTGTGACTGTTTTTGTCAAAGATTCTCTAGCGATTGATGTCATAAGTTCAGATACCATAATTTGCTACAATAAAACAAGTATGATCTCGGCTAAAACCAGTGGGGGTGATACATTGAATTATGTAGTTACTTGGAGCAATGGACTTGGAATAGGTACTTCAGTTAATGCTGTTTTGAATACGAACACATGGGTAAAAGCGACTTTAACAGATGCTTGCTCATCAACGCCTGCGTTTGATTCTCTATACATAGTTGTAAGACCACAATTAAAAGTAGAGTTAAATAATGATACAACCTTATGCAAGGGTCGAGGCAATAAATTAATAGCTTCGGCAACAGGTGGAAAAAGTCAAGATTATACCTTTCAATGGACGCCATCTAATGCCGATACTTCAATCATTGATGTATTGCCCAATTCAAAAACCATTTATAAAGTAGAATTATCTGACAATTGTTCAGACAATGCAATTGACTCGGTAATTGTAGATGTTTTAGGGCCAATCGTTATCAGTGGCTTAAAGGATACCACTATTTGCAATGGCATGAAAGTGCCATTACAAGCAGTTGTAACTGGAGGTAAAGTGAGTGCTTATACTTATACGTGGAACTTAGGCTTGCCTGCGGTTGCCAATCAGTTGGTTGCTCCAACAGGTAATACCAAATACCAAGTAATTGTTAGGGATGGCTGTACTGTATTTGGCGATACTGCCTATGCCCAAGTGGACGTTAGAGGTACTCTGAAGCCAGTCATAACGAGTAATGATACCCATATTTGTTATCAGAATACTGCTGCATTTAATGTTACAACAACCGGTGGTGTTCCTGCCAACTTCGCCTATGTTTGGAGCCATGGCATGGGTACTAGCCCCTCAGTTTCTAAAGCCTTTAGCAATTCAACTTGGGTCAAAGTAACGGTGAATGATGCTTGTACTGTAACGCCTGGTGTAGATTCAATCTTCGTTAAAGTTAGACAAGCTTTAGCTGTTAAATTACCAAAAGATACGCTGATCTGTTATGGTAGTCAAGCCAATTTCATGGCCATTCCATCAGGAGGTGATACTGCAACCTATGCATACACATGGAGCAATGGGTTGCCGAGTCAAAATATGCAAACCATGGTATTAAACAATAAAACAACGGTTACAGTGGCATTGAATGATTTGTGTTCGTCTACGGCAAATGACACCATGGTCATTGATGTTATGCCTAAACTTAAAATCAGCGGTTTGAGAGATACGGTCATTTGCTTTGGTAATAAAGTACCACTTAAAGCAATTGTTACCGGTGGACTAAGTTCACAATATCAGTATTCATGGAATCAAGGATTAAGTAATAGTCCAAACCAATTGGTTCAACCATCAAGCTATACCATCTACAAATTAAAAGTAGATGATGCCTGCTCAAATCCATCAGATTCTATTAGCATTAAAATAGATGTTAAACCATCTTTGAGCTTGAAAGCAAGTTTGACTGATTATAGTATATGTAAAGGCGATACCACCCATTTAGATTTAAACATCAGTGGTGGCATGGTGAGTCAATACCAATGGCAAATCAATGGTGTGAGTTCAAGCTCTACATCAATTCAATATGCGCCATTAACTACAACTCAATACATCATTCAACTTCAGGATAATTGTTCACAGCCTGTTTCTGATACGGTCAAAGTATTTGTCAACCCATTGCCAATTGCAGATTTCAAAGTCAATAAAACGACGATCTGTAAAAATGAGTATGCCTGGTATACTAACCTAAGCACTGGCGCTCAAGATTATCAATGGTATTTAACGCCAAATGATAGTACAAATGCAATAGATCCAATGTTTAAATATACAATAGCTGGGACTTATGATGTAATGTTAAAGGCTACTTCAGACTCTGGATGTGTTAATACTACTCAAAAATTAGCCTTTATTAATGTGGTAGATTTACCCAAAGCTCAATTCACGTATTTGCCTCAAGAACCAGATTATTTAAACCGCGATGTGGCTTTTCAAAATAGCTCGTTAAATCAATCTAGCTTTGAATGGAGTTTTGGTGATTTTACAAAAGAAACCTCTGTTTCAAGTCCAGTGCATAATTATCCAGATACTGGTCGTTTCCCTGTTAGATTAATTGTTAAAAACAGTATTGGTTGCGCTGACACTGCCTATCAACTTGTTCGAGTTAAAGATGTGTTCAGGGTATTTATTCCTGATGCCATTTCAATGAACCATGATTTGATCAATGACAGTTTAGTCATATTAGGCAGGGGAATATTAACCTATAATTTGAAAATATTCAACCGTTGGGGAGAAATGCTATACAATGGTTATATGGGTGATGCGCCTTTTAATGGCAGAGATAGTAAAGGGACACCACTGATGAAAGGTACGTATCTAATATACTTGAGTGTTAGGGATTTTGAAGGATATATGCATTACATCAGACAAACCTTTGAAATACTGTAGTTAGTATTTGAATGCTCTTAGCTTGAACTGATTTTGAGCATAAGCTATGCCTGGAAATGGCAATTTAATACCATCCATGATTTTGAAAAGGGTTTTTAATCCTTTGTGTTTGGTGTTTATTTTACTCCAATGTATGTCAAAACTTAAGTAATATGCTCTGTATCGGTTGATTGAGCTGTAGTCAAAAGTTTGTCCTTGTGCATTTTGCCAGGTGTTATTAAAAGCGCCCAACATGCCTTTTGCCCCATAGCCTATACTAATGGCCCAAACAGGGTGTTTTTTAATGGGCGAAAAACTCAACCAATAGGATTGCCCAGAATAATCTTTTAACAAGCGTTCAGCCATATTGCTGCCCAAAACATTTGGTCGAATAGTTGCTAAGCCTGAATTTTGATACAAGAACTTGAATTGAATGCGTTGTTCTTGCCACAATCTTTCTTGAGTAATACATAATGCAGTACCGAATGAGTTGGCAATCAAATCACCCCATGAGGCGCCCCAACCCGCCGAGAGTCCATCCCAAATCTCAATAGGATCTTGAAAAAAACTGCCGAATAAACCCCATTGCCAAATTTTATCTTTAGGAACCCTTGCTTTTTTGGCCATTTCCATACTTAAGACACCTAAATTATAGGCTGAATAAGCATGCCCTAATTTGTCAATTTGTTGCCATTCTTGGTTGTCGTTAAACCAATGAAATTTTGATTGGGCATAATCTGAATACCATAGTTTGGCCAAACCTAAATGGGTTCCAATCGTTCCGCCAATTTCTATACTTCTAAGTTGTTTGGCTGTAAAGCTTGTGTCATGATTCGCCCATAGGGCAATGCTCATGTTCATAAAAACTATGAGCAATTTTGATCTCATGCAAGTATAGCGGCTTTGCAAGCATCTAGTATTTTATAAGCCATTGCGCTGTTTTGGCTTTCAGCATAGACCCTCAAAACAGGTTCCGTTCCACTTGGTCTAATCATTACCCATTCTTCATTGCCTAGGTGAAATTTGAATCCATCCATGTCTTCTACTTTTTCAATGGTATAGTTCCCAAATGTTTGATAGGTGTTGTTCTTGCAATTTTGAATAATCATTTGCTTTTGTCCTTCTTGAATATGTAAATCATAGCGTTCAACTGCAAAAGGACCAACGATATCATATACTTCATTGATCAATGTTTCAATGGTTTTGCCTGTTTCAGCCATGTACTCCAATATCAGCAATCCCATCCATATGCCATCGCGTTCTGGTATGTGGCCTTTTACAGCAATGCCACCACTTTCTTCAGCACCTATTAATACATCATCATTGATCATGTATTCACAAATGTATTTAAACCCAATTTTGGTGGTGATGGTTTCCAAACCCATAACCTTAGCCAGCTTGTCAACCTTTGATGATACTGAAAAGCTCTTGACGATTTTACCCGTTAAACCTTTGTGTTGATGTAAATACCTCATCAATAATAATATCAAATGATGAGAGTCTACAAATGAACCGTTGCTGTTGAAAAAACCAATTCTGTCAGCATCGCCATCAGTAGCTAAGCCACATTGAATGTGTGGATGTTTGGCAATGGCTTCAGAAAAAGGCAACAGATTTTTAAGGATTGGTTCAGGCGCAACGCCATCAAAACCAGGATTGATTTCACAGTGCATTAATAGGGCTTCAGGTAATAAGCGTTTGATCACATTCTGACCAGCACCATACATGGCATCATATGCAAACTGCGGGGCATATGCCTTAAGTTTTGATACATTGAATTTTTCTGTTATGGCATCCAAATACAGTTGTTCAAAATCAGCGTATAGGATAAAGCCTTTATCCAAATAGTATTCAAAGGATTCTAATTGGGGCAAGGTTTGATAATCAATTAAGTTTTCAACTTTGTCTATTTCAGATGGAATAGCAGGTCCACCGTAATGTGCCTTGATTTTATAGCCATTGTATGCTGGGGGATTATGAGAGGCCGTGATGATAATGCCTGCATAAGTGTTGAGTTTGGTATTGGCTAAAGAGATCATTGGTGTAGAGCAAACACCTTGGCTCATATAGCATTTAATCTGATAGGATGCCAAAACCTTAGCGGTTGTTTCAGCAAATAATTTACCGCCAAATCGGCAATCGTATCCGATGGTACAAGTATGGTTTTGAGTGGTTTCTAAAAGCCATTTAGCTGTTGCATGAGCCACTCTGCTAACGTTTTCAACTGTGTATTGATCGGCAATGATTTCGCGCCATCCATCGGTGCCGAATTTAATTCTATACGGTTTAGTCTCTTGAATATTTGACATAATGACTTACTTGGGTCCAATAATAATCTTTTAAAGCTTTAATATAAATGTCTGATTCATTGTATGGAATCAGATCTTGATTGATTTTATATAAATGGTATTTAAATGTTTTTTCATGTAAGATGTCCTCCAATGTTTTGAAGTTCATGAGCAATTGCCACTTGCTGATCTCAGTAAAAGCTATGTTGTTTAAAGGTTTGTTGTTAGCAAATAATCGAATGTGCTTAACCTTAGTGGCTGTTTTTTTGCCAGCCAATTGCGTCCAAATTTCGGTTACTTCAATGCGGGTAATACGGACATCTAACAATCTGTTTTGATAGTCAAAATATTGATTGCCACCAAGGTTAAACAGGATTTCCTTGTTGTCGTTTAGATAGGTCTCAATGGCATTGATACAAACTGTGCCAGCATCATTGCTGTCTATGTCATTGGGCTCGATGACATAGGTGATTAATTTGTCAGTCAGAGGTTTATAGACGCCCTCTACTGACTTTTTAGAAAAGAATGCATCTTTTTTGATTCTAAACGATTGAATTGGATTTTGCGTAAAATCTTGTTTGCCAAATTGCAATAAATTGAATTGATAACGTCTGCTGTAGATGGCCTCTAGATAGGTTATTTGAGCTGGGCCATTAACATTACAAGGGACATAATTTTGGTTAAGACATTGCATGGCTTCCTCAATATCAATATAGCCCAAAGAAATTTTGCCATTTTTGGAGTCAGTCAAAAACGAAATACCCATGATGACAAACTGGGTTTTGCTGAGGTTGCTGGTCCAGAGCTCATTAAAAAAAAGAGGTTGTTGTTTTGAAAAACCAATTTGATTACTGCTCTCAATGCTTTTAAGTGCTTCCGCAGTGATTTGCACTTGTTTTTTTGGGGAATCCCAAAGTTTTACTTTGCCTTTGTTGATTTGATCGTATAAAAACGGAGGTAGTGATTCGACCAAATTAAAACCAAAGGTGTCCTCTTGTTCGCTGGTGGCTAAATGGATCAATGTTGGAACTTCTGTATACATTTTCCTTGCGTTTGCCTTAAAACAAACGAAGCACAATGCCAACAGAAAACCATATTTACCCAAATGCGTTTTCACCAGTGATTTCCATGCCTAAGATTAACAAATGCACATCATGGGTGCCCTCGTAAGTGATCACACTTTCAAGGTTCATGCTGTGGCGCATAATTGGGTATTCACCTGTGATGCCCATTGCTCCGTGTATTTGACGTGCTTCTCTGGCAATATTAATGGCCATTTCAACATTGTTGCGTTTGGCCATACTGATTTGAGCAGGTGTGGCTTTACCAGCATTCATCAATTCACCAAGTCTCCAACACAATAATTGAGCTTTGGTAATTTCAGTAATCATTTCCGCCAATTTCTTTTGTTGAAGTTGGAAGCCAGCAATTGGCTTACCAAATTGTATACGCTCTTTGGAATACCTTAAAGCTGAATCATAACAATCCATTGCAGCACCTATTGCGCCCCAGCTTATGCCATAGCGGGCTGAGTTTAAGCAGGTAAGGGGGCCTTTAAGTCCTTCAACGTTCGGTAATAAATTTTCTTTAGGGACTTTGACATTATCAAAAACCAATTCGCCAGTAGCGCTGGCTCTTAAGCTCCATTTACCATGTGTTTCTGGCGAAGTAAATCCTTCGTAACCTCTTTCAACAATTAAACCTCTTACTTTTCCTGCTTCGTTCTTGGCCCATACAACAGCAATGTCTGCGAAAGGTGCGTTACTGATCCACATTTTAGCGCCATTCAATAAATAATGGTCTCCCATGTCTTTAAAGTTGGTTAACATGCCTCCAGGATTTGAACCGTGGTCAGGTTCTGTTAAACCAAAGCAACCCATCAATTCGCCCTTGGCCAATTTTGGAAGGTATTTGTGTTTTTGTTCTTCTGAACCGAATTTATAAATTGGGTACATCACCAAAGAGCCCTGAACTGAAGCTGTTGAGCGTATGCCGCTGTCGCATCTTTCAAGTTCTTGCATGATGAGTCCATAAGTGGTGTAATCCATGCCGCCACAACCATATTCGGCAGGCAATTGTGGGCCAAAAGCACCAATCTCGCCTAAGCCTTTAATGATATGATGCGGAAATTCAGCACGTTGAGCATATTCTTCAATAATTGGAGACAATTCTCTTTTAACCCAATCTCTCACAGAATTGCGGATGAGAATGTGTTCCTCAGTTAATAAATCGTCGATTTGGTAAAAGTCTGGTTGGGTATATCTGTCTTTACCTTGGTTACGTTCTTTAAGGGCTTCGAAATCAATTGATGACATGCTTTGAATTTTATTTTTTGCAAAAATAAATATTTTACTTTGATTGCGGGCTAATTTTGTTGTGCACGATGTCTGAAAACTTGGTCGGTAAAATAGCAGTGAAGGATTTGGAAATACGCGTTAAAAAAGGCTTATATCCATCTGAATTAATACTTGAGAACCATTTTAAGGTCAGTGCAGAAGTGCGATATGATCCCAATAAATTGTCTAAAGGGGACTTTTTAGATTATGAAAAATTAGCAGAGATCATACAAAAACACATGTATTCGAATGAACATCTGCTGGAAAATATTGCAGAACAAATACTGTTGTCCATTAAATCTGAATGGCCAATATTTAAATCTGCTCAGGTTACAATCGAGAAGTTAAACCCTTCATTTTTGTATCTATCTGTAGCAGCGGTCGTTGTTGAAATGTGCATTGAAGCATAGCTTGATTTTAGAATTCAATGGCTAGCATTTGCTAATTTGTAACTTTTTTGTTTTATTTGTGTTTATCAATGGGTTATTATTTTAATTAATAAACATTTATATATTGCTACTTAATTTTAAATTACAAGACATCTATATGAACATCAAATCTTATTCTCAGTCTGCATTACTTCTTGTTATGTTATTGCTTTTACCACTTACTGCATGTAAGAAAACAGACGATCATGATCACTCTAGTACAGATACCGAGAAACCTGTTCTTTCAATGACTTTACCGAGCGATTCTATGACATTCAACAATGGTGACACGGTGAAGATTAGAGGAACAGTTACAGACAATAGTTTGCATGAACTTATGGTGTCTATAATTAATAATGACAATGATTCAATATTGTATAGTGCAGCGCCTGTTGTTCATGATTTAACAGCTTATACAATTGCAATGGATTGGAAGTCACAAGTAACTACCCATACCAATGCAAGTGTTATCATTGTAGCTGAAGATCATAGTGCAAATGTGGTTGCCGATACCATTCGAATTCACATTATGCCTTAAATGCATACATATCATAAAATTCAAAGTTGTTAGATTTCTAACAACTTTTTTTATGCCTTTCCCTTAGTTTTGTATGGTGAAACCACTAGTTAAACATTCGATTGTGATTCCGTCTGTAAATGGTCTTAAAATGACAGCAGATATTCATTTACCCAAGAGTAAAACAGCCACACCCATCGTCATTTTTTGCCATGGGTTTAAAGGGTTTAAAGATTGGGGTCATTTTGATTGGGTTGCAGAACAATCTGCTAAAATGGGGGTTGCTTTTTTAAAGTTCAATTTTTCTAAAAATGGGGTTGTGGAGAGTGATTTGAATGAACTTTCTGATTTAGAAGCCTTTTCAAACAATAACTATTCAACAGAACTAGCTGACCTTAAATCTGTTGTCGATGAGGTAGAAAAACAAGCTGAAAATTGGCAGCTAAATGCCGAAGCCATTTTTTTAGTCGGTCATAGTAGGGGGGGCGGGATAGCGATATTAGCTGCGGCCGAAGACAAACGTGTAAAAGGCGTTGTTACTTGGGCCAGTGTGTCAGAATTCGATTCTTTTTTTAGACCTGAAACCATACAAGAGTGGGATAAAAATGGGGTAGTTTACGCTATGAATAAACGCACTGGTGTGCAATTGCCACTTAAAAAACAATTCTACGATGATTATTTAGCCAACAAGCAAAACCTAGATGTTAAAAAAGCAGCTAAGTTATTAGCTGTGCCTTTTTTGATTTTACATGGGGATCAAGATGAATCTGTATCCATTCAACATGCTGAGAATTTATATAATTTGGTGCCACATTCAGTTTTAATCAAAGTTGAGGGCGGTAATCATACTTTTGGCGCTAAACATCCATTTGATATGAGTGAAGATGTATCGCCGATGCTTGAAGAATTGATAGAGAATACCATTGAGTTTGTGAAAGATTAAACTTTCTTATTCAAATGTAATTCAAGTTTTTCTTCAATGGCTTTAAGCATTTTCATCTGTAATGCTTGGGTTTCGAACAATGATTTGATTTGTTGTTCTTGTAACAAATCAATTTTTTGGTGTAAGCTTCTAATTTGAATTTCCGCTTTCAAATTAATGAGGTAGTCGTTCTCACTTCTTTTTCTGTCTTTTTCTTCCACTCTGTTTTGGCTCATCATAATGATAGGCGCTTGCAGTGCCGCTATGCATGATAATATGAGGTTTAACAAAATGAAGGGATAGGGATCGAATGTATTGTCAGCCTTTAAGTTGAAGCAAATCCAAATCCCCATCATAACCAAAAAGGCAATGATGAATTTCCAACTGCCCCCGAATTGAGCTACTTTATCGGCAATTTTATCGCCTGTGCTAATGGTTTCGATTGGAGGATTTAATAGATTTTGAGTGATTAGATTCTCTTCTTTAATGGAATTTTCTACAATCTCATGAAGCTTGTTGAGGAGCTCTGTTTCTTTTTTTAAGATGGTTTGTAAGTCTGATTTTGACATAATTATCTAATGAGTTGAATGGTCCCTTCAATGAGTTTGGTGAGCTCTGGTTGATCT
>JBEIKN010000012.1:0-15474 GCA_040379725.1 Flavobacteriales bacterium | reverse complement strand
TCAATATACATGGCAATGCTTTGGCCACAGATAGCCAATAAAACCCCATTATTGTTATTGTATGCTGTTCAATGGCTTTTAAACGTTTTATGGAATCCAATTTTTTTTAAATACCATGCCTTAGGCACAGGATTGCTCATCATCATGGCATTGAACCTATTGGTGGTATATCTGCTATGGCGTTATTGGCCAACATTAGGCTATAAAAGTTTACTCATTAGCCCGTATGCCATTTGGTTGCTCATTGCCACGTCATTGAATGCCTATGCCTATTTGGTGAATAGGGGTTAGGGGATAGGGTTTAGTGTTGAATTGCTTATAAGCATCACCATTTGCTGTATATGATAACTTACTACCACTATTGCCTAAATCCTAATGCCTAAATCCTTTTTCAAGGGGGTAGGGGTTAGGGAATAGGGGTTAGGGAGTGGAGAACGGATAGCGGAGAGCGTATACCGGAGACGATTGCCGAAGACGTTCCTCATTGCATTCGGAATACCGGTTTACGTCAGTTATTGCTGTTCGAAGAGCGATTGGTTCGGCGTCCTCGCCAACCAATCTAATTTGTCTTATCTCCAAGATGTTCTTCACCTCAGAGAGGATTATCTGGTTGGTGTTGGCACCACCAGTCTCGTATATCTTTATTTCATAGCGTTTTTGAGCCGATAAAAGTCTTTACCCAAAAGATAGCAATTAAACCCCGGAGGGGTGCTATTATCTTAGAAATTAAAATAGTGTAAAATGAACCCCGTAGGGGTGACACAATAGAGATAAAAAATGGGAGAATAGATATTCACAAAGAGATAGCTTTACGATGACGCCGATGCAATGAGGCAATCATTCTATATATGATCAACTATTTGGAAAGTTGCTTTAATTATCCTGTTGATTGTTTTTTAAAAACACCGATGCAATATAGGCTGTTAACGATCCGAAAAGTCCTACACCATATGTCATTAAAACCATCGCCAATATTCGGCCTTCAGTTGTAATTGGAAATTTGTCTCCATATCCAACAGTTGCCATTGTAGAGTAACCCCACCATATAGCATCTTCTGCTGTTTTGATGTTACAATTAGGTTCGTTTTCAAACATTAATATACAAATTGATGAAAATGCAAGCAACAAACAGCCTAGAATAATCATAGAATATAATGTGCCTTTAACCCTGTTAGAAAAGAAATGATGAATCAGCAATTTGGTCGATTTAAACGCTCTAATAATTCTGATCAATCTTAATAGTCGAACAACCCTGCCATATCTAAGTATATCAATCATAGGAATACTTGATAATAAGTCAATCCAACCCCATTTTAGGAACTCTATTTTATTTAAACTATTTTTAAATCTGTAGGTAAATTCGCCGATAAAAAAAATGCATATTAGCCAATCAAAAATGTTGAGTAAAGAAGAAATTTCTTTTGGAATAATGAAGAATGTATCAACTAATAAAGCACCTAAAACATATAGACTCAAGATAAATACTAGAATGTCTATGGTTTTTAATTCATTTGTATTGTTTTCCATAATTTGATCTAAAATGATTTATTTTTGTGAAAATAGTTAAAATCTTTAATTTTTTAGCTAAGAATAAACAACCATGAAAAGCAAACTTAAAAAAGTATGGATTTATTTGTCCATAGTGTTGTCGGTGTCATTAACCATCGTCATTATTCAGAACATTAATGGACATGAACAGGATATTCCTAAAATTGTATTAGATATTAACAGTGGGGTTATAGGGGCTATTTTAACCACCATCATCACCTTGTTGTTGTTGGCCAATCAGTCTGAGATACAAGATTCTCAAACCAAAAACTCTGTAATTTACGAAGAGAAATTAAAACTATTTAATGAGTTTCTAAGCATACTGAGTCAAGCTTTAGACGATGGTAAACTCACGGCCACTGAAATGAAAAAAATCATTTTTTCGTATTCGACTGTGCGCATGCACATATCGACAGAGGGTAGTAAAACCATAGAGTCTGCTATTCAATCCATTGATGCTGAGTTTTTTTATGTGGATGAAAATTACGTACCAAGATTCGATAAATATATCGACCTATTTAACACCGTCTGCAATGTCTTCAGAAAGGAATTGTACGCTTTGCAAAAAGACAATGCATTGCCTCAATTTGAATTCGATAATTTTTACCACATTGCCTTTAAAAAGCGTGCAGTAAAATTACCCATCTACAAAATTGAAGAGGTGCAGGCAGCCTACATAGACAATCAAAACATCATTCACTTTGACAAAGAAGGCGTAGCCATTCAATTCAATTTGAGTCAGGAGTTGATTGCCTTGATTCCACAAGTTTTTGAAATGGTTGATCAAGCCATTAAGAAACTACCAGAGCAGTCCATCAGCTTAAGGTATTTACTCAATGTTAACACGGTCAACAACAAACAGTATTTAGGGATTTTTAATGTGTATTATTACATAGGAGACAGGCAAATAGCCACTTATGGACTGTCTGAGAAAAACCGTCTGTATTTTAAAATCAAATTGGAAAAAGAAAGTGTGTACTCATTTGAATCGGATGCCAACAATGTACTAAGTTATTCAGATAGTATTTTAAAAGACCTTCAAAACGTAGTCAAAGACAAACCTCAAACTCCTCCAAAAGCCTAATCATTCAACATGAAATCCTTTTCATTAAAAACCTTTGCTTGTATACTATTTATACTCCTGAGTGCTTCGAGCGTATTTGCTCAAGCTGAAGAAGACGTTTCTAGCCCTATTCGTTGTAAAACAGGCCTTTTTGTTAAAACCTTGCGCATTCATCAAGCAGAGGAGCA
The DNA here is from genome assembly GCA_040379725.1 of Flavobacteriales bacterium. GTDB lineage: Bacteria > Bacteroidota > Bacteroidia > NS11-12g > UBA955 > JABMMZ01. The sequence goes on along the minus strand of JBEIKN010000012.1, from coordinate 12,675 downwards.
ATTTGAAGTCATGTTTTATTGGTGGCTTAGGGTGGACTCAGCTGACATCACTGCTGATTATACCGATATTTCAGCCATTGAATTCATCAATGCAGAATCTACAGTTGAAATTGATTTACAACAATATGATACCGCCCATTCAGCCTATTATGTGGTAGGCACTTGTAAAGCATTGTTTCCCTACAAAGCCGATTATCACAAATTCCCATACGACATTCAATCCCTCAAAATTGCTATCGAAAACAAATTGCTCAACAGCGATGACATCGTATATGTTCCTGACGATTTAACCACACCCATCAATTATTTCAAAGACCACAGAATTGAGATATTAAATGGCGATCAATACAAAATTGCGGATTTGAATGCAACATCTGACCCCTATACCTACAAGACCAACTTTGGGGATCCTTCTGTGGAACCTCATGAAACCTATTCAAGAATTGAATTCACTTTAAAGGTCAATAGAGATCCTTTGGGGATTATGCAAAAGTTGGCTTTGCCTCTATTGGTGGTATTGATTCTAGCCTATTTGGTGTTCTATATTCCTGATTTTGAAATAGGTACTGCATCGGCATTAACTGTAACCGCTTTATTAGCTGCAATTGCCTTTCAATGGACACTGAATGACGCTCTACCTAAGGTCTCTTATTTAACCCTTGTAGACCGAATTTTCTACATGGTATACATTTATATTTTCTACGCCATGTTCCAAACGGTTATTACGTATAATATGAACCAGGTTGCTGAAAAATTAATGCCTGAGAATGAACCTAAAGCGCTTAGATTACAAAAATTATCTGATGCCATTGAGTGGCATTCAAGGTATTTGTTTCCGCTTAGCTTTTTCTTAATCGTCTACCTGATGATCAAGTAGTATTAGGTTTTTAAAATGTGCTGTGCTGACTGAATATACTTTCGCTCTTCGTCAGTAACAATGCCATCTGCATTCACCATATCCCAACACAGTTGTAATACAGCTTTTGAGAAATGCACTGACTCATTGGCTTTTAACCATTGACAAGACGTCTCAAAACCTTTTAATCGATCGTCTTCATTACTCGAAGCGACTGTATTGAACACGGCATCAGAAATGGTTTTGATGTGTTGGTGAGGTAGGTTTAAGTAATAAGCCAAGGCGATAGCACTTTCAGTTAAATCATGGCGTTCGCTAGGATCTACATCGCCATCAGCATGCGCAATACAAATCAATAAATTTAAAATTTCCTTAATGCTTTGATTGCCATGGTCATCAGAACTCATGCCGCCTTCAAGATTGTTTTGAGCGTTTTGTGGCATGATCTCTCTGAGCAACTTAGATTTATCAAATAAACTGTGTTCTAAGACTTGATTTTGCATGTTGTTAGAGATGTACATCAAGTGCTCATACAATTCTTTTTTGACCGATTCATAGATGCTGAAATCATTCAAAGCCATACAGTTAAGCCCGATACCTTCAATGATGTAATTGAAGCGGTCTTTTTCTTTGGTTTTGGTGATCAACCATTCAAAATAATCATGGTAATAAACATTCAAAGAGTCTTGGTAGCGTTTTAAGTGATAAAGCGCAGCGCCTTTATAGCTAATGGCCATTTCAAAGCCTCTTTCATCGTTTAATTTTTTAGATAAATTATAGGCCAAATCGCAGTAGAAAATACAGTGTTCATAGTATGTGTCACCAAGGGTTTTAGCCATATTGAAACAATAATCTCTAACACGACTGATGCTGTAGTTTAGATCGAGGGCTTTTTGGGTATTTAAATTCGATTTTTCAATGAGTTGAATGATCAATTGTCTGATCATGGATTCACTTACCTCGCCTTGTTTTTGTCTCAATAACTGGGTGTCAGTAACACCAGATGTAAGCATTAACGATAAATAGGTATAGGTCAATTGTTTGTCAGGGGTATTGGCATTGATCAATGCTAAGTGTCTTGAAATTTCACCAGCCAATTTGAAACTGGCTTGATCCAATGCACTCATATACATCTGTTCTAATTGATCTGATTGAGCCCCTTGAATCAAATGCAAATAGAAGGCAATGCGCAATTGGTTGTCGGCATTTTGTACGGTATCGGTTAATGATTGGATCCGGTTCAGACGCATGTTCAACGCTTGTTTGGTCGTTTCATCTTTGCCTCTCAAACGTTTGTAGACATCTCTTAAAAGAATGTGCAACAATTGTTCGTAGTCATCGCTCGCTTCAGATTGATTTGGACGAATTCTATTGAGTAAATCGTCTATAAAGGCAATCTTTTCTGCTTGGGTTTTGTTTTGAACTTCTGCATTGCCCGTCCATTTATCAACCATTTGGTCAAAATCAGATAGATCAGATACTTCGCCAGCTAGGTTCAATATTTTTACAATGATTTGTTTTTGATTGCTGTTGATTTGATTGATCATCGGATACACTTTTAACAGTGTTTCTGCGCCCTTTTTAATCTTACCGACTTGCACATATTTTAATGCAGCATACAATCCAATCAATGGGGTATGTTTCTTAATCGAATCAATTTTGTCGTATTTAAAGCAACGTTCGATGGCGCTTTGCAGAATTTCAATGTCCAAAGATTGAATGTATTGCTCACCTTTTTTGATGATGCTTTCAATGATGCGTTTTTGGTATTCAATCACCAACTGGCGCATGTTTTGATCCGTGTCTTCGTCTTTGTTGAATCTTGTTCGGATGATTTTATGCAGTTCCTTGTCTTTAAATGAATACAAATTGTCTTCTTCGCTTAAGTCAATCACAAAGCCAGATTTTTCAAGCCTTTCTAAATTTTGGATGATCTCAATAACATCTTTGTTCCAAATTTTAGCCAATACTTCTGCATCAAATTTAAAGCCACAGTAGGCAGCACTTTCGAGTAATAATTGATCATTGCTCTCAAGGGTGTCAATGGCGTTTGACATCAATTTAGATTTACCACTCTTCAGGTTAATGTCTTCAACAGAAGGGGTTTCACCTGAGAGCCTTAAAATCCCTGAATCAATTTTCAAATACCCTTTTTGTTCCATGGCGGCTAAATAGCCAAAGAAGTCGCCAGGTGTAAAGCCAGCGCGTTTGGTTTCTTCTTCGCACAGGTGGTTTAAGTGGTTTTTTAATATCGAAGCGAAGGTATAGACTTGTTGATCATTGTTGTAAATTCTGAAATCAGTGCTGTTTAATACTGATCCAACAAAGGCCATAGGATCTATCATTTTCAATTCAAATGCAACAACAGACAATAACTCTGTATCTTGAAGCAATTTGGCAAAAATGCCATTTTGATCAAATACCGTTTCGCTCACCAATATGATTTTAAACTGTTTGGTGTATTTGCTTCTTAATTTAATTTGTTTGATAAAGGAAACTAAAAGTTCTTCGGTGCCTTGATCCATCCACTGACAATCATCAATGATTAAAATCTGCTTCTCAAGTCCGTGATCATTTATTCTGCTGATCAATTGTTCAATCAATTCAGAACTGATTTCTTGTAATGATCTGCTAGCGCCATCGTCTTCAATGTTTAAAACGGCCCCAACATCAATCGGCGCTGCACTACCAACCATACTGACGGCTTTTGATAAATTTTTACCCAAGCCACTTCTGTCAACAAAAAAACCTTTTGGCAAACTGCCAACAAATCCACTGTGTTGACAATACGCGTTAAAGAATGGTTCATACAATTGTGCGCTGCCTTCAATGAATTCATTACAGTCTCCAAAGTAGAACACGTTTTCGCGTTTAGCGCCTTGCATTAATTCTTTAATGAGTCGACTTTTACCCATGCCCAATTCGCCGTGTAAATGGAATACCAAACCTGCATCATTTTGCACAAAATCATGGATGCTACTAAGGGCTTCTGAATGGTTCAATCCTTTGCTGAAATAACTAGCAGGATTCAATAAGCCAAAATCAAATTGGTTGAAGCCAGAGCTATCGGTGTTATTGGTTTTAACATGTGTCTTGATGTATAAGCCAGCCCATGATAAACCTGAGGCAATGGCCACTAATATTAGGCTCTCGAAGTCCCAGTCTCTGAGGTCGCACCAAATGCTCACAAACCACAGGATCAATGAAATGCTCAACAGCGTTAGTGCAGAAAGTTGCCATTTTTCTTTTTTGAATATGGCATTCAATAAATTGCCGCCTAATATGGCGCATGGGATAAACATGATGGCAGGTGCTATCACAATGTATTTGATGAAACTGGTAGGCATCAATTCAGCATAGTATTCAAAATAACTGATCAATACCGTTGGGAATAAAAATGACACAAACAGAATGCGTGCAAAGCCATTCGAAGAGTTGACGACTTCTTTAGAAAATTTGTACTGCAATAGGTAAGTGATGATAATGCTTAAAATCGTTGGCATTAGAATCTGGTACAACACCCATGCTTTGGCATGTGTTTCGCCATGAAATTGATTGATATCGGTTTCGAGAAATGACGATGCATTGTAGGATAAATATACCGCAACGATGGATCCAAACACCAACAAGGCCATGCTTTTGAGCATTTCTTTGGTTAAGAAGAATGAGGTTCTAAATGGTTTGCTTTGGATTTTAACTGACGATAAGCCCAACAAGAAAATTAAAATGATGAGGGTGTTTAAAATGTAAATTAAAGTAGCTGTTTTTGAAGAGCCACTTTTGTCAATTCTAAAGCCTTCAAAGTAGGATACATATGTAGGTTTTGCTTTCGGCATTTGAACCGTTTGAAAGGTAATGCCTTTGTAAAACATGCCGGGCATACCAGAACCATTGTCTCTAACCGTCAATAAAATCATTCTGTCAACACCATAAAAGCGCATCAATTGTGCATAGTCATTAGAATCAAGGGTGTTGGCCTTAAGCCTATCGTAACCACTTACACCCAATATGCTTTCAAGTTCGTGTAAACGGATGGCATAAAATGGCGTGTGCACACCAAAGTAATCCAAACCAACAGTATAGAGGGTTTCGTCAAATGGCTGAATATTGAACAACAAAAAATGCGGATTGTCTTTAAGCATACCCTTCAGCAATGGATCCGCTGTATTAAGGGCTTTGTCTATTACGGATTCTATAAGGGCTTCTTCAGCATCGTCAACGGTGTTGAATTCAGGCCTGTGTCCGGACATCAGAGAAAACGCCGGGTAACGGTAGTTCATATTGTCTTCGGCAATGCTTGTACTGATGGCAATTTCAGAACGCAATTGGCCAATTTTTTCTTTTGCCAAATTGAGCTCCCCAAGGTTTTCAATGGTTTTTAAGGATTCAGTAGCACTGTCCAAAAATAAATTAGGCAGCTTTAAATCATAATACCCATTCAAAACCGTGGCACTGTAAAACGAGGTGATTTCAGCTTTGGTGTAATAGTATTTCCAGTCTTTTTGCTCGGCATTGCTCTGTCCATAAGAGAGCGTAAATAAAGATAATAGAAGGAGAGCTTTGAGCTTAAGGAATTTCATTGCTTGATGTTTTATAATTTTAGCAACAATAATACTCGAAGTCAACTAGGTTTAAAAACATTTTTTGCTAAAATCAAAATTTGCCATTAACCTTGAAAGGTTTATTTGTGTGATAGGTTGTCATTGAGGTCAATACTTATAAGTGCATGAGCATTTTTTGATTGAGGCTATTTTTACCGTCTTTCAGCTGTGTAAAATACCCTGACCAATAACTTAACCTATTCATTCAAATGACCATAACACTAAGACGATGTTAATAGAAAGTTTCAAAACATTTTTTGCTCAACCCATTGGACGGTTTTTTCACGCTATCAAGCATGATTTTCAATTTTTAACGGCTTCGATATTAGGGGTACTAACCCTAAAATCATTTGTTGCCGATCAAAAAGAACAGGTATTAGAGCGGTCTGTTCATACGTTTGAATTGCTCATTAAAATCGTCATTCTAGGCATTGCAGCGAATGAAATGCAAGAGAAGATTAACTCCAATCTACTACATGATTTGATGGCAGAGGCCTTTGTTATCTTAGTTTTTTATGTACTTTTCTTAGTGTTGTATTACACCTCCAACTTCTTTGAATATTTACTTAAAAACACGCTTTTAACAGAGTTGGGAAGTCGGGTTTGGAATGTGTATGTGCTGCTGTTCATCATTATGTTGCAATTTACTGGCGTGATTGATGAAACCCAATCTGACGTGCTCAAAAATAAAAGCGTAGAGGCCTTGGCCATGCCCTTTTTTATAGGGAGCTCAATACATTTTCTGTATATTTTTATCAAATTAAAACGCGCACAATTACTCAATAAACGATCAATCGTCTATTGCTTGTATTTGATGCTATTTATAGCGATCAGTTTGTTGTTTTTTACCGCAATTGAAATAGGCTTATCTTCAACTCATGCCTAAATCTTTTGATTTGTGGGCTTTGATTCTCTTTAAGCCCAATCTCCAGAGATAAATATCAAACAACACAAATACGATGATGATTCCTACCGCAAGCAAAGGGCTGTGGTCTGCTTTTGAAGAGGTATACATCAACAAAAAGTCATAGGTGCCATGCAAGGCTATTGGGATGATAAGACTCATAGCCATATGTACCTTAGCTTTTTGAGGGGTGTCGAATTTAGCCATTGAAAAATAGTAGCCCATTGCTACTGCAAACAACATGTGCCCGGGCACTGCCATGATGGCTCTAGAAATCACTGTGCCCATATCGCCGTTCATCACATACATAATGTTTTCGACCAGGGCAAATCCCATAGAGACAAATACGGCGTAGATGATGCCATCATAGTATTGATCGAAGGCGGGCGCTTTTCTTACCAACCAATACAAGATCAACCATTTGCTCAATTCTTCAGGTATACCTGCTGTAACAAAGGCGTCATAAAAAGACTTGGCAAAACCTGTTGGCATTGAAATGCCGTTAAATGGTAAAACCAAAATGAGGGTCATGAGGATGGATAAAATGCCGCCAAAAAAGCATTTTAATAACAGTTTACGGGGCTCTCTGTCGACATCGTGTCTGTATATCAGATACAAAATGATGAGGGCAGGGGCGATGGATGAAATGAGTAGTGTCATAGTATAATTGAGTATGTTTGGTTAATTATTTAAAAAAACATTCAACCCTTCGGTTCAGTTGTTTGTCTTTTTGTGTTTTATTTTGATTGAGCGGTTCTTGAGCACCTTTGCCATGGGCCTCAATAGATAGATCTGGATTTTGTTCTAATAAATACTGCTTAATGCTTTCGGCGCGTTTCTCAGACAATGTTTGATTATAAGTTGCCGTGCCAGAATTGTCGCAATGACCAACAATGGTAAGTGTTTTGTCTTCGTTAATAGTACACCAATCCAAGAGTCTGTTAAGAACAGCTTTATACGCGGGTTTAATCTTGTAAGCATTTACTTCAAACAAGACATCGGGCATGGTAAAAAAAGACTGATCAGCCAGGGCATGCCAATAAATATCTGTGTTTTCGGTCGCTTTTAATGCAGCTGTTTGAGCGCCTATGACAGTATAGCCTGTTCTGAAATTGGTTTCTCTAATGCCCCCATCGCCATCTTTACCACCTTGAGTCGGTTTGAAGCCAAGAGCATTGGCATGACTAACAAAAGCACCTTTCTGATCATACCATTTAAATCCCCAATCATCAAGAGGGGTGCAAAATTCAGTCATTTTAAAGGGGCCGTCCCATTTTGTCCAATCGTTTGTATTAGAGCGTTTAAAGGCATATATGTTTAAATCTGTGCGATTGTTTTCATAGCCATTTGAGCTGAGGTATAAGGTTAAGCCATCTTCTGAAAGCCAAGGGCTACGCTCGGCGCCTGACGAGTTTACAAGCTCGCCTAGATTAATTGGGACTTGCCAATAGCCTTCTTTTTTGAGCGTCACGTATACATCTGTATTGCCCCATGTAGAGTTGTTCCAAAGCCAACCTTTTTTATGGTAATCCCCAACATGCCCGGGGCGATCAGAGACAAATAACATGGCTTTTTTATTTTTGCTTTGAATGGCATCGGCTTCAGTGAATATGGAATTGACTGGTTCAGGAAAATGAACAATACTAGCGTTTGTGCCGTTGATTTTTACTTCGAAAATGTCTGTGGTTTCTGTGCCATTGTTTGACGCTTTTGGGCCTATTTTTTCAGGGTAATTGCCGGTAACCAAATAATGGTTGGCTGCCAAAATAGCACTCACTGATTCATGCGCATTGGTGTTCATGGCAGTTATAGGCCTGGCATCTGTCCAAATACCGTCTTTGTATTCTGATAAGTATACATCTTCGCCACCAGCTGAAGCGGCTTTGGTGAAATCCATCTTAAAATCAAAGAAGCCTGTTCTATCCATCGCAGTAAAGATCATATGTTCTTGATTGGGGTCATATACTGGCAAATACTCGTGTGCGCTGGTGTTGATGTGATGCCCAACTTTGATTTTGCTCAGTGCAGGTGTTGCTGTGTATGGTTTTATTTCGACTGAATAATTGGATGAATGTGTATGGTCCGTATTTGATGTTTCAGTTTGACTAACAGAAGCACTACTGCCATTACTACTACTACGCTTGCTTGTTGAGACAGAGCTATTGCATGAAAACATAGTTAAACAAGTGGCAATGAGACAAAAAATTAACTTTTGTTTGTTGTCGATTGGCATCATACGGTTCAATAATAAATAAAATAATGATAATACTTGTCAATAGGTAATTAATTTATATATTCGAGCCATAGAATTTAAAGATGGGGTCAAGTCAAATTGCTGCTTTTTTTAGTCCGGGCACAGATTGTCAAGAGGAGATTCTTAAACACATAGAGTTGGCTCAAGACACCTTGGATATTTGTGTATTTACCATTTCTGATGATCAGATCACCAGAGCGATTTTTGATGCCTTTGATCGCGGGGTGGCTATTCGGTTAATCACAGACAATGAAAAATTATTAGATAAAGGTTCTGATATTGTGGATTTGTCTAAATCAGGAATTGAAATCAGAGTCGATCAATCCCCTAATCACATGCACCATAAATTTATGGTGAAAGATGCAGAGACTGTTTTAACAGGTTCATACAATTGGACCAGGAGTGCAGCCCTGTATAATCATGAAAATATTATTACCATTTACGATGACTCATTAGCGGATACTTATTTGGATGCTTTTGATGCATTGTGGGATGAATGCATACCTTTTACTCAAAATGACTGAACAAATACAACACACCGAAACACCAAACACCAAAAGAAAATGGTTGCCATGGGGATTATTCCTTTTGACTTTGATATACAGTATTTGGAGCTATCAGAATTACAAAGCTTTACAAGAGCAATTGTCTGTTGATCAAGGAAAACTGCAACAAATGTTGACTGATTTGCAAAATGAGAAACAACTCATCATGCTTGAGCGCGACCGTTTCTCGAAACGAGGCGACTCCTTGAACTCTGAGTTACAACCTTACTTACCAATGAAAGCCTTGATGAGGAGTGTTCAGATGCGCAATTATGTGAACAACGAACTGCCGTTTAAACCAGGCTATGTTGTCCGTTTTAAAACCGACAGTTTGACCTATGTGATTCAAGACATGATCATAGGAGGTAACCTATACAGTTATTACATTAAATACCGCATCAGAAGATCCGGTGCCCAACCCATTGAGTGCGAAATCCAAGAAATTGAAGCCGTTAATGCCAAATAATGATGCATAAATACTTATTCATACTCATATGTTTAGCTTCTGTTGCCTGCCAACAAAGTCCAGAACAGAAAATGGAAAATCTCAACCATATGGTTGACACCCTTGAGCAATCTAATGCGGTGTATACTTCAGAGTCTTTGTCCAGAATGGATTCCATTTTTGAACACAAATTAAGCAACATTGAATCTGCAAAATTGACTGCTCAACAAAGAGAAGCCTACAACAAATTGAAAGGCCGTTACTACGCCGTCAGACTTAAAAAAAGTATGTCAGGCTTTAAGCAAGACCTCCAAGATGTTAAGCAACAAATCGAAGGCTTTATCGATGCCTTAAAATCTGAGGACACAAGTGCCCAATAAGTGGCTTATTTGTTCCAACAATTATTTTCATTACGATAGTCAAGCATTCAGAGTGCTGATTATTAATGTGTTATTTTTCTGAAAAGTTATCTATAATATTTGACTTTTTCATTTTATGACATATATTTGACGATTCTATTAAACGTTATGAGATTCAAAACAACACACCTATTTCTTGCCATTCCAATGTTTTTAAGCTTTCAGGCTTGTTCAAGCAGTGAAGGTGGTAAAGGTGGCGATTTAAAAATCGAAGAAAAGACCCATGTTACGCCTGAAGCCTTGAGCGCTTTGGAAAAAGAATTGTGGGGCGATACAGTAGAAGTCAATAAAAACTATGATTTGTATTTTGATTTCAGCGCCACCATGAAACGTGCCGTTAACGATGCTACCATGAAAGAATTGATTACCACTGCTTTTGATGGTATAGATCCTCAAGACCGCATCTATTCAATTGGTGAAAATAAAGCTGTTAAAGAAATTACTGGCGATAAAGCCGCTAAGCAAAACAGTGTTTTAGGGCCTGCTAATTATGTTCAGACTTTAACGTTCATGACGCCTAACATTAACAACATTGTTGCTAACTTAAACAGACCAGCCATCATGTTTACAGATTTTTCTGTAGACGAAGGTCGTCCAACGACCGATGCTGACGGTGTGTCTTCTTATTTTGTAAGGGGTTCCGAATATGCCAAGCAATTTGAGGCTTGGTTTGCAAGTGGAGGTTCAATCAGAATTTATGGCAAATACTTGGCTGAAGCTGGTGTATCCACTCCAGTGTATGTGATTGCTTTTTTGCCAAATGACTACGCTACCTCTCACAGAGTTGACGGTTTATTGAATGAATTAGACACCAAATTGGGCAAAGATTTCAAATTCGATTTCCATACACACATCGGCGATGTAGTAGCTACTCCAAATGCAGACCATTTAAGTGATGCCTACAAAATGGCTTTGAATGGCACAAACAAATCTTTAGAAAAAGGCTATGGTGAATTGATGAAGATCAACTCTGAAAAATTCATTAATGCCGCAAAAGACAAAACGTTACGTGAGAACATTGAAAAGAGTATTTTTACTGGCATAGCCTTCAAAATGGATTCTTCTTGTTTCTTAACTCAACCTGAGTTTGATGGTAGTGCTCACATGGTAACGCCAGAAACTGAAACCCATTTGAAATTAAAAGATGGTAAACTAACCAGCATCTTTAAACCATTGGTGTTTGATGGTCAATTTAATATTGGAATTGACTGCAATAAAGCAAAACAATCAAACATGTATCCAAGTGCACAATTAATGCGTTACCACCTAAGCATCGTTAAAGTAGCTAAAGACATTAACTACAATGCCAGCTCAGCTAAAAAAGCGTTACAATACCAATTGGGCAAACAAAAAATCATGAACAACTGCCTATTGGCCAGCTTGGAGAAAGCCATGAAAGATTGCGCCAATAACTTTGGTGGCAATCATCCTTTATATTCAGTATATACTTACATCCGCAAAAAATAATTTTTAATCCAATACAACTATGATAGTAGACTTTTTTTATAAACTGTTTTCGGGTATTTCTGATGTGACCTGTATGGACACAGAAAATACCGATTGCCTCGAAGAATTAAACATCGTTAAAGCCTCTGTTGGCAACAATTTTATTTACACGGCCATTGCATTGACATTGGTCTTTGTATTATTGGCTGCCATCCCAAGATATTCATTTAAGCTTAGTTTTTTGAATGATGTCTTGTTGAGACGAGTGCTTTTCTTCATTGGTTTGGGTTTTACCATTTATGTATTGTTTGTAGCCAGATCAACAGCCGAAATGTTGTGCACGCAAAGAGAAGATGGTGACATTGCTTGGACCAATTTTGAGGCCTTGATTTCTATGCAATTTTACATCAGCTTAGCCATTTACCCTGTGTTGTTTTGGTTGGTGGCGTTTGTATTCAATACGTTTTTACACAGACGCAAGTTGAATACCATTTTCAGATCTAATAACAAAGTTTTTGGACTTATATAATATTAAAACACTATGACTCAAGCAAAACCATCAAAAAATTTCTTGATCGCCGCGGGCGGTACAGGAATGCGTTGTTTGCAATCTTTCTTAAACATGTGTGCCATGGGTATGTATGAAGGAGAGAGTGTAGACATATTATTGTTAGAAACCGATATTGAAAACGGTGACAAAAAGAATTCAGAGAACTTAGTGAACTGGTACCAAACATTGTGTACCAATAATGCTGGTAAGTTTGGTTTCTTTGGACCTCAAGTTAATTTTTACACGTTCGTTCCGGACTATTCTAAAGACAACAAGCGTCGTTTTACACTGATCTCTAGAGTTGAGGAAGGTGATTCTGAAACCAACCGTATGTTGGCAGATTTGTTTTACGAAGAAGGTGTGCAAGAATTTGACTTGATGCATGGCTTTAGAGCTCAAACCCACGTTGGTACCTTTTTAATGTATCATGCCATCATTGAAGAAATTAAAGAAGCTGTAGCCAAAGACTTGGTGCGTAACAAAAGCCAATTGTACAAGTTCATTAACAACATTAAAGAACAGAATACACAAGGTGAAGCTAGGGTATTCGTAGTAGGTTCTACCTTTGGTGGAACAGGAGCGTCTTCAATTCCTGTTATGGCCAGAGCCATTACGGATTCTGCTAAAATCATTACTGGCGGTGTCATCAAAATGG
>JBEIKN010000011.1:0-15598 GCA_040379725.1 Flavobacteriales bacterium | reverse complement strand
TCCTACACTTCACAGATTGGGTATTCAAGCTTTCCAACCAAAATTAATTGAAGGAAAAGCCATCCAATTACATCCATTGACTTGTACAGGTTTTAACGCTGACTTTGACGGTGACCAAATGGCTGTTCACGTTCCACTAGGAAACGCAGCAATCTTGGAAGCTCAATTGTTGATGTTAGCACCTCACAATATCTTAAACCCTGCAAACGGTTCTCCAATTACTGTACCTTCTCAGGACATGGTGTTGGGATTGTATTACATCACTAAAGGCAGAAAGAGCACTAAAGAGAAAACAGTGAAAGGTGAAGGTATTACCTTCTATTCACCTGAAGAAGTGATCATCGCCTTCAATGAGGGTAAAGCTGATTTGCATGCACACATCAAATGTAAACACATTGATAAAGATGAGAACGGCAACATGGTGCTTCGTTTGATCGAAACAACTGTTGGTAGAGTCATCTTTAACCAAGTGGTTCCTGAAGGTGTTGGATACATCAATCAATTATTGACTAAGAAATCTTTGCGCGATATCATCAGTAACTTCGTTAAAGAAGTAGGGGTAGCCAGAACAGCTAAATTCCTTGATGATATTAAAGATTTAGGTTTCCATTATGCGTTCAAAGGTGGTTTGTCGTTCAACTTGAACTATGTACAAATTCCAGATGCAAAAGAGAAGCTAATTGATAAAGCCCGTGCTGAAGTTGAAGAAATTAAATTCAACTACGAAAACGGTTTCATTACCAATAACGAACGTTACAACCAAGTAATCGATATCTGGACTAGAATCAACTCTCAAGTAGGTGAGATTCTATTAAAAGAATTGGCTGAAAACGACCAAGGTTTCAATCCAATTTACATGATGTTGGATTCTGGAGCAAGGGGATCTAAAGAACAGATTCGTCAGTTAGGTGGTATGAGGGGATTGATGGCAAAACCACAAAAGAATATTGGTGGAGGCGTTGGTGAGATCATTGAAAACCCAATCTTGTCAAACTTTAAAGAAGGTTTGTCTGTATTGGAATACTTTATCTCTACTCACGGTGCTCGTAAAGGTTTGGCCGATACTGCGTTAAAAACAGCTGACGCTGGTTATTTGACCAGAAGATTGCATGACGTAGCTCAAGACGTTATCATCACAGAAGAAGATTGTGATACATTAAGAGGTATTTCATTGTCAGCATTAAAAGACAACGACGATGTGGTTGAAAGCTTGTACGAAAGAATCTTAGGTAGAACAGGTTTATACGATACTTATCACCCAGAAACAGGTGCTTTATTAGTAGCTGCAGGTTCTGAAATCACTGAAGAAATAGCTAAATCAATTGAGGAAGCTGGTATTGAAGAATTAGAAATTCGCTCAGTATTGACTTGCGAAACTAAGAGTGGTGTTTGTGCTAAGTGTTATGGTAGAAACCTAACCAACGGTAGAATGGTTCAAAGAGGTGAAGCTGTAGGTGTAATTGCTGCACAGTCAATCGGTGAGCCAGGTACACAGTTGACACTTCGTACCTTCCACGTGGGTGGTACGGCATCTAGTATTGCTGCTGAATCTCAAATCGTTTCTAGATATGATGGTATGGTTAGTTTTGATGCATTGAAAACAGTATCAGCTGAAAAAGTTGATGAAACATCAGGCGAAAAACAAAAAGTAGAATTGAACTTAAGCAGAAGTGCTGAGGTTCGTGTACTTGACCCTAAAACTAAAACCATTCTAATCACTTTGGTTGTTCCTTACGGTTCAACAGTATTCGTAAAAGAAGGTCAAAAAGTGAAAAAAGGTGATTTGATTTGTTCATGGGATCCATACAACGCTGTTATCTTATCTGATCAAGCTGGTAAAATCCAATACGAAAACATTTTGGATGGTATCACCTTTAGAGAAGAAAATGACGAAGTAACTGGTTACGGTGAAAAAGTCATCATTGAAACAAAAGATAAAACCAAATCTCCAACCATTAAGGTATTGGGTAAAGATAAAACCGTGATCAAGGAAATCAACTTACCAGTAGGTGCTCACATCTCAGTGGCCGATGGTAAAGCGATTAACGCTGGTGATATCATTGCGAAAATTCCAAGATCTGCCCGTGGAACTCGAGACATTACAGGTGGTTTGCCACGTGTAACCGAATTGTTTGAGGCTAGAAATCCTTCAAACCCTTCAACTGTTGCAGAGATTGACGGTGTAGTAAGTTACGGTGGTATCAAACGTGGTAACAGAGAAATTACCATCACTAGCAAAGACGGTGAAACCAAGCACTATATGATCCCATTGTCTAAACACATTTTTGTTCAAGATAATGATTACATTAAAGCTGGTGCGCCTTTGTCAGACGGTGCGATTACGCCACAAGACATCTTGAGAATTCAAGGTCCAACAGCAGTTCAACGTTACATTTTGAATGGTATCCAAGAAGTATATAGATTGCAAGGTGTTAAAATCAACGATAAACACATTGAGATCATTGTACGTCAGATGATGCAAAAAATGGTTATTGAGCAACCTGGGGATACCCAATTCTTAGAAGGTGAAGTGGTTGAAAAACGCGAGTTGTTTGAAGAAAATGACTGGGTGTTTGACAAGAAAATTGTTCTTGATAATGGGGATTCTGAAAAACTTAAAGTGGGCCAAATCGTATCACTTAGAGAGTTAAGAGAAGAAAACAGTTCATTGAAACGCCAAGATAAACAACAAGTATTGGTTAGAGATGCTGTTACAGCTACTGCTGATGCCGTTTTACAAGGTATTACTAGAGCTTCATTGGCTACTCGTAGCTTTATGAGTGCTGCATCGTTCCAAGAAACCACTAAGGTGTTGAACGAAGCTGCTATTGCTGGTAAAGTAGATTATATGAGAGGTTTGAAAGAAAACGTTATCGTTGGTCACTTGATCCCAGCTGGTACTGGTATGAGAGAATACGAAAGAATCGTAGTTGGTAGTAAAGAAGAATACGAACGCTTAATGGCTTCTAAATCTGAAGGCGAATCAGCTGCCTCTAACTAATATCATTTAATGGATTCAAAGGCCCTTCATTGAAGGGCCTTTTTTTGTGCACTGAATTTGATGTAAGTATTTGTTTTTACTTAGTTTTTGGGCTATTTTCGCATCAAATAATTTTATGGCAACAGCATCAGATTTATCAGTAGGACAATTCATTCGTCACAATGGCGAGTTGGTTCAAATCATTGAATTTATTCATAGAACTCCAGGTAACCTAAGAGCATTTTACCAAGGTAAAATGAAGAACGTAAAATCTGGCAAATCGGTTGAATACCGTTTCAATACCGGCGAAAAAGTAGACATCGTTAGAGTTGAAGTTAGAGAATTATCCTATTTGTACAAAGAAGGCAATGCCTTGGTTTGTATGGACAATGAATCATTTGAACAATACAATATTGCGGAAAACTTTTTTGGAGATGCCGCTCCATTTATGATTGAAGGTATGACCGTTCTTGTTTCATTTGAAGATGGTGAAAATCCAATCGGTGCGACACCGCCTACGCATGTTGAATTAGAAGTTACTTACACCGAACCAGGTGTTAGAGGCGATACTGCAACCAATTCATTGAAACCTGCTACTGTTTCTACTGGAGCAAGTATTATGGTGCCTTTGTTTGTTGACATCAACGACAAAATTAAAATTGATTTAAGAACCATCGAGTACGTAGAAAGAGTAAAATAATTTTTACATGAAGGTTTTAGGTACTGACGATAATTTTTTAGGCATAGTTGAACCAGAGTTGTTTCAATATGAAACAGCAAAAGTGGTTATTCAATCAGCCCCTTACGAGCACACTTCGTCCTATTTACAGGGGAGTGACAAAGGTCCATCCGCCATTATAGAAGCCAGCCATTTTGTAGAGTTTTTTGATGAAGAAACCAATCAAGAAGCCTTCAAGAAATTTGGCATTGCCACAGTAGAGCCAATGGATTTTACGGGTAAGGTAGACAAACAAGCCGTTGACTACATCGCTTCAGAAACATTAAAGCATCTTGACAATGGAAAATATGTGGTATCATTAGGGTCAGAACATACCGTTACATTAGGATTTGTTTCGGCGTTTATGAAGCATCATCAAGATTTTTCTGTTTTGCAAATTGATGCCCATTCTGACTTAAGATCAGCCTATCATGACAATCCTTATTCGCATGCGAGTGTCTTGGCCAGAATCCATGATTTACAAGTACCAATTTGCCAAGTTGGTATACGTGCACAATGCAAAGAAGAATACGATTTGATACAATCTTCTCCGCTGATCAATACTTGGTATGCACATCAAATTCAAGACAACGACGATTGGATGGATGCTTGTATAGCAACCCTTAAAGATAAAGTGTATTTAACCATAGATGCCGATGGTTTTGATCCGTCTGTTATGCCAGCTGTTGGTACAGCAGAGCCAGGTGGATTAATGTGGCATCAAGGGCTTAAATTCTTTAAAAAGTTAGCAGCGAAAAAACAAATTATAGGTTTTGATATTGTTGAGTGTGCACCTAAAGAAGGTGAGATATTAACCCAATTCAATTTGGCTAAATTGTTATATAAAATATTAGGCTACTGCAGCCATAATGGCCAATTATAATATGAAAGTGTATTTCGATAATGCCGCTACAACACCTTTAGATTCTGAAGTTTTAGAGGCTATGATACCTGTAATGCGCAATGATTTTGGTAATCCATCATCATCGCATGCATTTGGTAGAAAAGTTAAAGCGCACATTGAAACCAGTCGTAAGACCATTGCAAAATTATTAAATGTAACACCAGCTGAAATCATATTTACATCAGGTGGAACAGAAGCTGATAATACGGCCATTCGCTCTAGCGTTGAATTGATGGGCGTTAAGCACATTATCACCTCGCCAATTGAGCACCATGCGGTCTTGCATACCATAGAGGAGTTAGCTCACAATGGAGCGATTCAAATGCATTTGGTAAACTTGCTTCCTGATGGTCACGTTGATCTTGAAGACTTAAGTAATTTGTTGCAGAAGCATCAAAATGTGTTAGTGTCTTTAATGCACGGAAACAATGAGGTAGGTAATCTTTTAGACATTGAAGCAGTAAGCAAATTGTGTAAACAATACAATGCATTGTTTCATTGTGATACGGTTCAAACCATGGCCCATTATGCCTTTGATTTAAAAGCTTTAGATGTAGACTTTGCAGTAGGTGCTGCTCACAAATTCAATGGTCCCAAAGGCGTTGGTTTTTTGTATTACAACAAACGCAATAAAATCAGACCACTCATTACTGGAGGCGCACAAGAGCGAGAATTGAGAGCTGGTACTGAAAACGTATATGGCATAGTAGGATTGGCAAAAGCCATGGAAATTGCCTACCGCGATTTAGAAAAGAAACAAGCACATATCAAGGCCTTAAAAAACCATTTTATAGAGCGCATTCGAACTGAATTTCCTAGCATACAATTCAATGGCGATACAGCAGGCCAAAGCTTATACACTGTTCTAAGTTTGGCCTTTCCTCCTGAGGTTTCCAGCGATATATTGTTGTTCAGTTTTGATTTACAAGGGATAGCGGTATCTGGTGGGAGTGCCTGTAGTTCGGGTAGTAATACTGGTTCACATGTTATCAGAGGGATAGGTAAGCATTTAAATTGTTCGCCAGTTCGATTCTCGTTTGGTAAACACAATACCCAAGCTGAAGTCGATTACGTTATTGACTTCATTCGTACCTTGTTTGAGCAAAGCAAAAACAAAGCATAACATTGAGTAAGCAAATCAATATTGCCATTGACGGATATTCAGGTTGTGGTAAAGGGACTTTGGCCTCTATGTTGGCCAAGGAGTTGGGATATACCATGATTGACACAGGCTCCATGTATAGAGCGGTTACTTTAGCAATCATTCAACACCAAATTGATATTAATAATTCTGCAGCTATTGAGGCTTTGTTGCCCTCTATTCACATCAGTTGGCAAGCGGTTAATCATCATCAACACACCTTTTTAAATGGAATTGATGTTGAAGATCAAATACGCAGCATGGCAATTGCCAATTTGGTAAGTCCAGTAAGTCAGCTTGCAGCAGTTAGGATATTTTTAGTACAGCAACAACAATTAATAGGAAAATCCAAAGGCGTTGTAATGGATGGTCGCGATATCGGAACGGTTGTGTTTCCTGATGCTGAAGTCAAAATCTTTATGACAGCTTCTGCTGAAATTAGGGCTCAAAGACGTCTTAACGAAATGCATGCAAAAGGGATTTTGGATTTGGATTTTGAGCAAGTCCTTAAGAACATCAATGACCGCGATTATTTGGATACCCACCGAGCACAAAGCCCCTTGATTCAGGCGCCTGATGCCATTGTTATAGACAATTCTGATTTAAGCATTCAAGCACAATTGGCTTTGGCTTTGCGTATAGTGCAAGATAAAATAGACAGTCTGTGATTTGCCTTTAGGAATTCACTCAGAATAATTGCACTTTTGTAGCCACAACTTTTGATTTATGGAAGCACGCATTAAGCATTTAGCTAAAGCCATTCACGAAGACATTATTGCTATTCGCCACGACATTCATATGCACCCTGAATTGTCCTTCCAAGAAGAGCGAACAGCCCAAAAAGTTGAACAGTATTTACAAGGATTGGGGCTAGAAACCCATAGGATTTCTAAGACAGGGGTTTGGGCGATGATTCAAGGAGAAGCCGGTCCTGGCAAGACCCTTGCATTAAGAGCAGATCTTGATGCCTTGCCTATACAAGAAGAGAGTCAAAAGGCGTACAAATCTCAAAATGATGGCATTATGCATGCCTGCGGACATGATGTTCATACAAGTGCATTATTAGGTGCTGCAACAATCTTGGTTCAAATCAAAGATCAATTCAAAGGGCAAATCAAATTGATTTTTCAACCTGGTGAAGAAAAATTACCAGGAGGCGCTAGCTTATTGATCAAAGAAGGCATATTGAATCAACCAAAGGTAGATGCCATTATTGGTCAACATGTAATGCCATTGATTCCATCGGGAAAGGTAGGTTTTAGACAAGGTTTGTATATGGCGAGCACGGATGAGATTTACATCACCATTCATGGAAAGGGTGGGCATGGGGCGATGCCTCATTTGTGTATAGATCCGGTTGTTATCAGTGCTCAGTTGATCAGCAATCTTCAACAGATTGTGAGCCGAAATGCTAAGCCAATATTACCGACCGTTTTAAGTTTTGGTAAAATTTATTCGCATGGTGGGGCTACCAACGTGATACCTAATGCCGTTAGTATTGAAGGCACTCTTAGAACCCTTGATGAGGCTTGGAGGTCAGAAGCCAAAGCATTGATCAGTCAAATGAGTCATCAATTGGCAGAAGCACATGGCGCTAAGGCCGAGGTGAATATTGTAGATGGTTACCCATTTTTGAAAAATGATGAAACTTTGACGGCACAAATGACTAAAGCTGCTCACATGTATATGGGCGAAACCCAAGTTGAAGCATTGGATATTTGGCTGGCGGCGGAAGATTTTGCCTATTACAGTCAGGAAGTACCAGCCTGTTTTTACCGCCTAGGTACCCGCAATGAAGCCAAAGGCATTGTATCATCTGTTCATACTAATACCTTTGATATAGATGAGGCTGCAATTGAAGATGGATGCGGATTGATGGCTTATTTAGCGTTTCAATATTTAAACGCATAAACGCCTTTTTAGTAGACGTTTCATGATGCAAGTGGATATCTAAATACACTTGTCCTTTGCTCAAGTTTTAATTTTGTTCTTGTGAAAACATTAGCCATAATTACAGGTGGAAAATCACCAGAACACGATGTCGCCATTATATCCTCTAGGAATATTTACAAGGCTGTTGACACCAGCTTATATCAAGTTGTAGTCATTGGTATTGCCAAGACAGGTGAGTGGTATTGGTTAAAAGAACAAAGTATTTTTAATGAAGCCATTGTGATTGGCCAAGACAGTCAACACATCCCATTGTGTATAATGCCATTCGATACTCATCCCATAAGATTGCAAGAGGGCTTGATACCTTTAGAAGTGGATGTGTTTTTTCCGATTGCGCATGGTGTTTATGGCGAAGATGGCCTGTTGCAAGGTTTATTAGAGTATTGCAATAAGCCCTATGTTGGGCCAGGCGTTTTAGGCTCTGCCATTGGCATGGATAAAGACGTTGCCAAGCAATTGCTAGCCTTTAATGGCATTAAAGTAACCCCTTGGGTAACCATTTATAAAGGAGATGACATTGATTGGACACGCATCAATGCATTGGGTTTCCCTTTGTTCGTAAAACCTGCTAACATGGGTTCAGGTGTTGGAGTCGAAAAAGCCAATAATTTAGAGGAACTCAAAGCCTGTATTGATAGAGCATTCACTTACGATATTAAATTGCTGATAGAGCAGGGGATCAATGGCCGCGAAGTTGAAACGGCTGTAATGGGTAATCTTTCTCCTAAGGGGACAGGCGTTGGTGAAATCATTGTTCAGTCAGGGTTTTATACCTACGAAAACAAATACATCAATTCTGAAACCAAAGTAGTTATTCCGGCAGAACACTTAAGCCAAACCACCATTGATTTGATTCAAACAACTGCCTTAAAAGCCTATAGAGTTTTACAGCTAGAGGGGATGAGTAGAGTGGATTTCTTTTATGTCAATGACGAGACCTTTTATTTGAACGAAGTCAATACCTTGCCTGGTTTTACCAATATCAGTATGTACCCTAAGTTATGGGAAGCTGCCGGCTTGCCCTACACACAATTGATTAGTGGATTAATAGAAGTAGCGATTGAACGCTTTGCCATGCGACAAGCATTGAACAGAAGCTTGTAGTTTTACCAAGTGTGGTCAACCACAATCTTCCAAGCCTTGTCTTTTTCCTGTATCAATAAAGAAAAATAACCACCGCTGTTTGTCTGACCACTGATAGACCATTCACCCGTCACTTGATAGGTCTTTGGAGATTCTGCTAAGGGGTAAACGTTTAATTGATGGAAACTCAATTGACCCATTTTTTCTTTTGAATCATAATGACGTTTGTAGTTAGCACTAACTGAATCGTAATCAAAACGGGTGCCTTTTTTACTGATAAATTTCAATTCAGAAGAATGCCAATATCCTTGCATGAACCCATTAATATCGGCCTTGTTCCATGACTTGACCTGTTGGTCCAACATGGACACTATGGCTAAAGAATCTTCATTTTTAGTAGTGTTATTTTGACTGCTTTTGGTTTGACAGGCAAAGCTGAAACAGAGTAAAAGTAAGGCAATAATGGCTTTCATATTCAATTAAAGTATCTTTGCAAAGATAAACCATGCATGATCAAAACAAATCTCATGTTGACGTTATTGTTGTTGGAGGTGGATTGGCAGGAATTTGGACTGCCTACAGACTACTAAAAATGAACAAACGTGTAGCGATGATCAATGATCAAGCAAATAACTGTAGTTCTCAAATTGCAGCGGGTATTTATAATCCGCTTTTGGCCAAACATCAAAAACTGTCTTATAAGGCACATGAGATTTATCCGAATATAGCCACTTCTTACAAGCACTTAGAAGATTTTCTGAAAAGCCAATTTCATCATGCTATACCAATAGCGTATATCATCGATCAATTAAAAACCTTAAATGATTGGGCGGGGCTTTGTAGTGATGATCGATTTAAACCTTTTGTTTGTCTTAAAAATGAACGTTTATCTGATCTCATACAATCAGATTTAGGCTATTTAGAAATTCAATCTTCAGGATGGGTGGATTTGCCCAAATTGATGCAAGTATTTTATCAGTATTTGCAAGAGCAAGCCATTTATTTAGATCAAGTATTTGATTACAAGTCGCTAGCTGTTTTGCCAAACGGACTTGAATACAAAGCCATAAAGGCTGATAAAATTGTTTTTTGTGAAGGTGTAGGCATCAAACAAAATCCATATGCTCAACACATCGTTTTGAAGCCGGCAAAGGGCGAAGTTATAAGCATTCATAGTTCATGTACAGTTGATCACCTAATTCCTCAGCAAGGGGTGTTTTTATTGCCGTTATCATCCCAAATGTTTAAAGTCGGCTCCAATTTTGAATGGCAACAATTGAATACTCAAATCAGCACATCTGCCAAAGAAGAGATACTCAGTAAGTTGATGCAATGGTTTAAAGAACCATATGAAGTCATTGATCACAAAGCGGGTATAAGACCTTCCAGTTTAGACAGAAGACCGATACTTGGGGCCTTGGATGAACAACAACGATTGTTTGTTTTTAATGGGCTTGGTTCCAAAGGGGTGGCATTGTCGCCTTTTTACAGTCAACAGTTAATTGATTGTATGTATTCAGGAAAGCCAATTGACGATGAAGTCAATGTTAATCGTTACAAACCTAAATGCTGACAGGCTTTAACACAGGCCATTTCTTCGGCTGTTTTTTTACTGATATTGCTGACAGAGGCAATTTGTTCACCTTCTAATACCACTGCCATTTCATACACTTTGCGTTTTTGAGAATCATCAATGTTTAAAAGTACCATTTCGAGCGTGCGTTTTTCTTTTTGAGCCCACTTGATCAATTTGGCTTTGTAACTTAACTCCTCCTGAAGCAAGGTGTCAAAATCAATGTGTTGAACCAATATGGTATTCAAGATGAATTTTTTGGTAAACTCGAAACCTTTGTCAAGGTAAATGGCACCAATCAAACTTTCAAAGGCGTTACCAGCAATGCCTTCTAAAAAGGCTGGATTGTTCTTTAACTTTTGATCGAAAAACAATAATTGATGTATACCCATCTTACGGGCTATTTGATTGAGTTTGTTGCGGCCAACAATTTTAGATCTGGTCTCTGTAAGGAAACCCTCGTTTTGATAGGGAAACTTAAGGTAGAGCTTTTCAGCTATCACCATGCCTAATACAGCATCGCCCAGGAATTCTAAACGTTCGTTATTGCTCTTTGAAGTAGACTTTAAATGCCTGTAAGAATTATGGGTAATAGCAATCTTATAAAGACTGATAGATGAAGGATAAAAGCCCAATACGTTGCGCAACTTCTGATAAAGCTCTTTGTCCTTAGACAAACGCGTCTTAAAGAAGTTCAAGAATGGGATCAAATGGAATTAGAGTTTTTTGAAAATGACAGTTGCATTGTGACCGCCAAATCCAAATGTGTTACTTACGGCAACATTGATGACTCTTTGTTGAGCTGTGTTAAAGGTAAGATTCAGTTTTGGATCAATGTTTTCATCATCTGTAAAATGATTGATGGTTGGCGGAACAAGACTGTGTTTCATGGCCATAATAGATGCTACGGCCTCAACAGCACCAGCACCTCCTAATAAATGACCAGTCATAGACTTGGTAGAACTGATGTTCATTTTGTATGAATGTTCACCAAATACGGATTGAATGGCCTTTAATTCAGCGATGTCTCCAAGTGGGGTAGATGTACCATGAACATTGATGTAATCAATGTCAGTTGTGCTAAGTTGAGCATCTTCAAGTGCCCAATTCATACAACGTATTACTCCTAATCCTTCTGGATGGGGAGCGGTCATGTGATAGGCATCAGCACTTAATCCGGCACCTGCTACTTCACAATATATTTTAGCACCTCTGGCAATGGCATGCTCATATTCTTCAAGCACCAATGCAGCGGAGCCTTCTCCAAGAACAAATCCATCTCTGTCTTTATCGAAAGGACGAGAGGCAGTTTTAGGAGAGTCGTTTCTTTCACTAAGGGCTTTCATGTTACAGAATCCGCCTACAGCAGGTTCATTCACACAAGCTTCGGAACCGCCAGTAATGATGAGTGGACTTTTGCCCATTCTGATCATATTAAAGGCATCAATTAATGCGTTGTTGCTTGAAGCACAAGCAGAAACTGTGGTGTAATTAGGTCCACCAAAACCATATTTAATACTAACTAAACCACCAGCAATGTCTGAGATCATTTTGGTGATAAAAAAAGGAGAGAACCTTGGTGTTCCATCGCCTTTAGCAAACTCTACACTTTCATTGAAAAAGGATGTTAATCCACCTATGCCTGAACCCCAAATTACCCCGATTTTTGATTTGTCTAAATTGTCTAGATCCAAACCAGCATCTTTAATGGCTTCTTCTGTTGTTACATGTGCAAATTGGGCGAATCGATCCATTTTTCTGGCCTCTTTTCTGTCCATAAAGTATTCAGGGTTGAAGCCTTTAACTTCGCAAGCGAATGTGGACTTGAATTTAGAGGTGTCAAACAATGTGATTTTGTCGGCTCCACTCACACCATTAGACAGACCATTCCAATAGGATTGGAGATCATTGCCTAGTGGTGTAAGGGCACCTAAACCCGTAACGACTACACGTTTTAACTGCATGTGTTGTTAAAGGGAATTAAAATTACTTTGCGTTGTTTTCGATGTATGAAATGGCATCGCCAACAGTGCCGATTTTCTCAGCTTGCTCATCAGGAATGGCGATATTGAATTCTTTTTCGAATTCCATGATCAACTCTACAGTGTCTAATGAGTCTGCACCTAGGTCGTTGGTGAAACTTGCTTCTGGCGTAACTTCACTTGCTTCAACGCCTAATTTGTCAACGATGATTGACTTTACTTTTTCTGCTACTTCTGACATGATGTATTATTTTTTAATTTGCTGCAAATAACCATATTTTTTGAAACATAAACACTTTTTTTTTTAGGAATTTGTATACCAATAGTCCGTTTTAAATCAGGATGTTTTTGGTTCAACTATTTGTTAATCAGTAATTTATATGTTATGTATAGGTTTTGAGTCACTGTTGAAAACAATTCAATTTTAAGCTTTATCGAGTGCTTGGCCTAAATCTGCGAGCAAATCTTCAATGTCTTCGACGCCAACACTTAGCCTCAATAGTCCGTCAACTACGCCCGATTTTTCTCTTTCAGCTTTAGGAATGCTGGCGTGTGTCATACTAGCCGGATGGTTCACTAAACTCTCTACACCGCCTAGTGATTCTGCCAAAGTAAAAATATGAACATTGGTCGCAAAACGCATGGCAGCTTCAAAGTCATCACCTTTTAGGGTAAAGGATACCATGCCACCAAATCCACGCATTTGTTTTTTAGCGATATCATGGCCATGTGCATCTTCAAAACCTGGCCAATACACTTTGCCAATTTTAGGGTGTTGTTTCAGAAATAGAGCAACTAGAGCACCATTTTCACAATGGGCTTTCATTCTTAAATGCAATGTTTTTATACCTCTGATCACTAAAAAACAATCCATAGGCCCAGGATTTGCACCACAACTGTTAAGGATAAAATGCAGTTTTTCGTATAGACTTTTGTCATTCATGACTAAGGCGCCCATTACGACATCACTGTGACCGCCTAAGTATTTAGTAGCACTGTGCATGACAACATCAGCCCCAAGATCAAGCGGGTTTTGCAAATATGGTGAGGCAAAGGTGTTGTCAATGGCTAATAACAATTGATGGGCTTTTGCAATTTTAGAGACAGCGGCAATGTCAACAATTTTTAGTGTGGGATTGGTTGGGGTCTCAGCCCAAATGATTTTGGTGTTAGAATTGATGTAGGCCGTTATGTTCTCAGCATCGTATAAATTGATGTAATGAAATTTTATGCCCATCGGTTCATATATTTTTGAAAACAAACGGTAAGATCCGCCGTATATGTCGTCTCCAGTAATGACCTCATCGCCAGGTTTTAGTGTGCGCATCACCGCATCCACGGCGCCCATGCCGCTACTAAAACAAATGGCATGTTGCGCATTCTCAAGTGCTGCTAAATTGTTTTCAAGTTGAGTGCGTGTTGGGTTTTTACCTCTTGCATAAGCGTAACCTTTGTGTTGCCCAGGGTATTCCTGTACAAATGTAGAAGTTTGAAATATTGGGGTCATGATGGCGCCTGTTGTCGGGTCAGCCTCAATGCCCGCATGCAATGCTTTTGTTCCGAATTTCATATGATTTATAGTTGAATGGTAGTGAGTTGTTCAGAGATGACCAAACGGCCCTCTGTTTTGGATTGAACATATTCGACGCTCACTTCAGGGGCTATTTCAATTAGTTCAAATCCATCTTCTGTAATATTGAATACGCCCAATTCTGTGACGACTTTTTTAACACAAGCAATGCCTGTAATTGGAAGGGTGCATTGTTTTAATAATTTAGATTCACCAGCTTTGTTGACATGTTGCATGGCAACAATAATGTTTTTAGCACTGGCCACTAAATCCATGGCACCTCCCATGCCTTTAACCATTTTGCCAGGAATTTTCCAATTGGCAATATCCCCTTGGTCGTTAACCTCCATGGCACCAAGTACTGTAAGGTCAACTTTGCCCGCTCTAATCATGCCAAAACTCAAGGCAGAATCAAAAAAGGCTGATCCTGCAACAGTTGTAATGGTTTGCTTGCCCGCATTGATTAAATCAGGATCTTCTTCACCCTCTAACGGAAATGGTCCCATACCCAACAAGCCATTTTCTGATTGAAGGACTACTTCAACACCATCTGGAATATAGTTGGCAACTAGGGTAGGTATTCCTATGCCTAAATTGACATAATAGCCATCTTTTAATTCAAGGGCTATGCGTTTTGCGATTTGTTCTTTGCTAAGCATGATTTGTTCTTACAAATCAATGTAATTTTTTCTTAAAATAATTAACAGGTTTTAGGCAGTTTCATTTAATTATTAGAAATTCGCAGTCCATGAGTAAGTTGAGTTTCTCTTCTGCAGAGGCCTATCTAGAAGCTGTTGAACCCTCTAAGCAAGCTGCTGTTAAAGCATTGTTTGAATGCATTCAACAACACATCCCTCAAACATTTGAAACAGGTATTCAATACAATATGATTGCATGGTTTGTGCCCTTTTCAATCTATCCTCAAGGCTACCATTGTAAACCAGAGATACCCTTGCCCTTTGCCAATTTAGCGGCACAAAAAAATCATATAGCCATTTACCATATGGGTTTATACGGCGATACGGCACTTATGGATTGGTTTATTGCAGAACATGCCAAACGCAGTCCTAAAAAACTTGACATCGGAAAAAGCTGTATCCGTTATAAAACGCTTGACGATATTCCTTTGGATTTGATTGCTGAGTTGTTTGAAAAAATAACGCCTAAGCAATGGGTAGATAACTATTCCAAATTGTACTTAAAATCAAAGTCCTAAGCTCTTGTAAATGATGTCTTGAATGCGTGTTCTGTAGTTGCCGTTGATCAGTTCTTTGTTCTCTTCGTCGGGGCAAATTCGGTTGCTTAAAAAGACATATACAAGGCCGTATTTAGGGTCAGCCCAAGCACAAGTGCCGGTAAATCCAGTATGACCAAACATGCTGCTACTTCCTTTTGTACTAGCAGGACTCGTTTTGCCAGAAAAATCAGGTTTATCAAATCCTAAGCCCCTTCTTGAATCTAGATTTTGATAGGCGGTGAAGTGTTTGATGGTTGAATGCTTTAAATAGGTTTTGCCCTTGTAACGACCACTGTCTAATAACATTTGCATGATGGCGCCAAGGTCATAGGCATTTGAGAAAAGTCCGGCATGCCCACTTACGCCACCCAGCATGGCCGCTGCAGGATCATGTACATAGCCACATAACATTTGTTGCCTAAATTGTCTGTCCATTTGAGTTGGTGCGATTTCGTGC
>JBEIKN010000010.1:0-15626 GCA_040379725.1 Flavobacteriales bacterium | reverse complement strand
GGAGTCAAGTGCTATTTTATTAAAAGGGCAATTAGGCTTTTTAAACAAACACTATGAAGTCCAAGTGGTGTGCAGTCCTGGGCACGAGTGTGCAGACATTGAGGCCAGAGAAGGTGTACCTGTTGTGCCCATCCCAATGGCCAGAGGCATTAGTCCTTTGAAGGATGTCATAGCGCTTTGGCGTTTGTACAAACTGTTTAAACGTGAGGCGCCACAAATAGTGCATTCCATAACGCCCAAAGCGGGTTTGTTGAGCATGTTGGCTGCGCGGATGGCCAAAGTGCCTGTGCGCATACACACCTTTACGGGTTTGATATTCCCCAGCAAAAAGGGATTCATGCAAAGGTTGTTAATGTTCACAGACCGTCTCTTATGCCAATCAGCTACCCATGTGGTGGCAGAGAGCCAGGGGGTAGCCAAAGAATTGAAACGTTATGGCATCTATCAAGATAAAATTCAGTTCATAGGCCCCGGCAATGTCAATGGCATTGATCCTGAATGGTTTAATGTTCATTCACTCAGTACGAGCAAAGAAGCTGAGCGCCAAGCCCTGGGCTTGCCTATGAATGCAACAGTGTTTGTGTTTGTGGGGCGTTTGGTAAAAGACAAAGGCATTTCAGAATTGGTGAGGGCCTTTGTCAAAGTGCAATCTCAACAACCCAATGTGTTTTTGTTGTTGCTAGGGCACGAAGAGCCTAAACTGGATCCGTTGAGTCATAACACAAAAGCCACCATTCAAAGACATGATTGTATAGAAGCACTTGGCTTTAAAGCCGATATCAGACCTTATTTATTGGCGGCAGATGTATTGGTTTTGCCGAGTTATAGAGAAGGTTTTCCCAATGTATTGTTGCAAGCTTTGGCCATGAATCTGCCTTGTATCTCTACTAAAGTGAATGGGGCCGATGAGGCCATTCAGCATCAAAGCAATGGCTTATTGGTGGCAAAAAAAGATGTCAGCGAATTGTTTCATGCCATGCATAGGCTTACCACAGACCTTAATATGCGTCAACAGATGTCACAAGAGGCCAGAGCCTCAGTGATTCCAAAGTACCAGCAATCAACTGTTTGGCAAGCTCATCTAGATTTTTATCAGCAAGCCTTAAACCATGTACAAACGGCTTAAACCCATTATAGATGTGATTGTAGCGCTCATTTTGTTAGCTGCGCTGAGTCCAGTTTTTTTAGTGCTGACAATCGCCTTGGCGATCTTTCATAAAGGCAATCCATTTTTTACGCAAGTAAGGCCGGGTTTGCATGCCAAGTTATTTACCTTAATCAAATTCAAAACCATGACCGAAGCGACCAATGCCCAAGGCGAATTGTTACCAGACATGCAGCGTTTAAAAGGTTTGGGATGGATTGTGCGCAAAGCCTCTTTAGATGAGTTGCCTCAACTGATCAATGTGCTCAAAGGCGATATGAGTTTGATTGGCCCTAGGCCTTTACTGCCAGAGTATTTACCCTTATACAATACTTCACAAGCACTGAGGCATTCAGTTAAGCCGGGTATAACAGGTTGGGCGCAAGTGAATGGGCGTAACAGCATATCATGGGCTCAAAAATTTGAACACGATGTTTGGTATGTACAACAGCTGTCCTTTAAAACAGATGTAAAAATTGTATTTTTGACCATTCGCAATGTTTTGGCCGCCAAAGATGTGGTCGCCAACAGCAACAGCACCATGGAAAAATTTAATGGAAACAACTAATGTGATATTAATTGGAGCCTCTGGCCATGCAAAAGTGATTTGCAGTGTCATCGAATCAATGGGTCATAAGATACAGGCTTGTTATGATCAGGATGATTCTATAAAAGCCATCAATGGCTATCCAAATTTGGGGGATTTAGAACCAGGACAATTAAATGATATACCTTGTGTAATTGCTATTGGGAATAATATAACACGTCAACAAATTGCATTAAAACAGTCTAGAACTTATTTAACGGCCATTCATGCTTCTGCTATCGTTGATCAACATGTTACAATTAATGAAGGCACTGTTATAATGCAGGGTGCAATTGTTCAAAGAGATTCTGAAATAGGTAAGCATTGTATCATTAACACAAATGCAAGTGTCGATCATGACACTATTATAGCAGATTTTGTCCATATTTCGCCTTCTGCTACTTTGTGTGGTAATGTGCAAATAGGAGAGGGTACACATATTGGCGCAGGCGCTACCATTCTGCCGAACATTCGTATAGGCGCATGGTGTAAAATTGGTGCAGGCGCTGTGGTTACAAACGACATTGCAGATAATTCAACTGCTATAGGCATTCCGGCAAAAGTTATTCAAATAAATGAACACTAAAATTTGGTTATCGCCGCCGCATATGAGCGGTACAGAAAAGCACTTGGTGCAAGAGGTGTTTGATAGCAACTGGATAGCCCCTTTGGGTCCTATGGTAGATGCCTTTGAGCAGAGCTTAGCAACACATACCAATACTAAGGCCGTTGCAGCGTTAAACTCTGGTACATCGGCTTTGCATTTAGCCCTCATATTATTAGGCGTTAGTCATAATGATGTGGTGCTCTGCCAATCCTTAACCTTTTCGGCATCAGCCAATCCAATCGTTTACCAAGGGGCTAAGCCGATCTTTATAGATTCTGAACCAGATACTTGGAACATGTGTCCAAATGCCTTAGAGCAGGCTTTAAAGACCTGTAAAGCTAACAATCAATTGCCCAAAGCCATTGTGGTGGTGCATTTGTATGGCATGCCGGCCAATATGCAAGCCATTCAAGCTTTGGCCACTCAATACGAAGTGCCCATTATTGAAGATGCGGCAGAAGCATTGGGCTCAACATACAGACAGCAACCTTGTGGTGGTTTAACGGCGTTTGGTGTCTTGAGTTTTAATGGCAATAAAATCATTACCACGTCTGGTGGTGGGGCCTTGGTGTCCAATAATGAGCAAGCCATTGCTCAAGCCCGTTTTTTAGCTACTCAAGCGCGCGATCAAGCGCCGCATTATCAGCATTCACAGATTGGTTACAATTACCGTTTGTCTAATGTCTTAGCAGCAATAGGGGTAGGTCAAATGCAGGTCATTCAAGAGCGTGTGCAAAAACGCCGATTTGTTTTTGAGACTTACCATGCAGCCTTGTCTCAATTGCCAGGTTTTTCATTTCAAACGGAACCAGAAGGCCATTACAGCAACCGATGGTTAAGCTGTGTCTTGATTGATCCTGCTAAAGCCAAAACAGACACGAATCAATTGCGTTTGCATTTAGAAGCACTCAACATAGAGTCCAGACCTTTATGGAAACCCATGCATTTACAGCCAGTGTTTCAACACTATGAGTACGTTGGTTCAAACGTAGCCGAAAACCTCTTTCATCAAGGCCTATGTCTGCCCTCTGGCAGCAGCCTAACGGAGTCTGATCAAGAACGCGTTATTACAGCTGTCTTGAACCATTGTAAAGCATAGTTACAGTTTTAAAATAGTTACTTATCAAGCCACCTCGTGTGGCTTTTTTCTTTTCTACTCCCTGTCCAAAATCAATTTAATGCCGAGTTCTTCGATGGCGATTTCGACGCGGTTTTTACTGACGCTGTTGATCTTGCCAGTTTGGCCTTTGAATGGGCCTTTGGGTAATTCAATGCTTTGGCCTGCTCGGTAGTGTTCTACGTCGTAGCTTAAAATGCTGTCTGTTAAACTGCCTTTTAACAAAGCAATCTCTGCATCTCTCACAATCGCCGGGCGGCCTATGTAATACAAATAATACAAAGGGCCATCAATTCTAAACACCTCTGGGCGTTGGGCATCGGTGCAATGCACAAACACATACGAACTGATCAAAGGGGTTTCTACTTTTTTAACCCGATCGCTCCATTGTTTCTTTTGAATAATGGTAGGGCAGTAGGCCTCTATGCCTAAAGCATTTAATTTTTCGCTTACTTTTTTTTCGTGGCGGGGTTTGGTGTACAAAGCAAACCAGTGTAAGTCTATGTCAGGAGTGTTTGCCATAAAGCGCTTAGGCGACCGCATGGTGTTTAAACGCCTCGTTACTGGCCACAATATCTTGCAGCAAAGCTTCTAAGCGCGGTTTAATGGCCTCGACAGGCAAGGTATCCAAGTCCTTCATAAAAGTCGTGTACAATGACTCTACAGCCTTAAAACACATAGGTTTCTCTTCGCTGATCAGAATCTTAGGATTATGAGTCGGTAAATCTTTGGCCTTATCATAAATCAACTCCTCATACATTTTTTCGCCTGGTCTTAATCCAGAAAACTCAATGGCAATGTCTTTGCCACTCATCTGAATCAAGGTTTTCGCCAAATCCAAAATCTTAACCGGTTGTCCCATATCAAACACAAAAAACTCGCCGCCTTTGCCCATCACAGAGGCATCTAATACCAATGAAGCCGCTTCGTGAATGGTCATAAAATAACGGGTCATTTCTGGGTGGGTAATGGTAATAGGACCACCGCGTTTGATCTGTTTATCAAAAATCGTCAATACAGAACCATTGCTTCTGAGCACATTGCCAAAACGCGTATTAATGATTTTAGTAGCAAAGCCAAGTTCACTCTGTAAGTCACTAAAGTAGGCGTTCAAATACAATTCGCTTAAGCGCTTGCTCATGCCCATAATGCCAACAGGATTCACCGCCTTATCAGTAGACACATACACAAATTTTTTAGCCTTATAACGACAAGCCAATTCAGCCATTAATACACTCGCTTTCACATTCACCAAAAGGGCCTGACGCGGATTCACTTCCATTAATGGCACATGTTTATAGGCTGCCACATGGTACA
Organism: Flavobacteriales bacterium; assembly: GCA_040379725.1. GTDB lineage: Bacteria > Bacteroidota > Bacteroidia > NS11-12g > UBA955 > JABMMZ01. The sequence continues at coordinate 10,855 of JBEIKN010000010.1, read as the reverse complement.
CATAACTAGGCTTGTAGCGGTCAAACACTTTATGCATGCTCACCTCATCCAGCACATCGCTCACAATAAACTGCAATATGTTCGCATTTGGGAACTCTTTTAGCTCTAACTGAAAATCATGCATAGGCGTTTCAGCATTATCTACCACCACAATTTGCTTGGGGTTAAATTGCAGCAATTGTCTGACCAATTCACTGCCGATGCTACCAGCGCCACCTGTCACCAAAACCACTTGATCATTCAAGGCGGGTTGTAAATGACTGTAATCAATCAAAATCTGAGAACGTTTTAGCAATTCTTCATTGCTGATCTCGTCAACGATTTCATTGTTGCTATGGTTGATTTCTTGCTTACTGGCATCGAGTTTAAAGATTTTTACCTTGCGTTTGCGGGCATTCTTTAAAAACTCAGTCATGTTGCGGTCTTGCAAGGCCTCTTCAGAAATTAAAATCTGTTTGTATTTTAATGTTCTTAACAATTCTAAAGCATTTAAAGTACTGCCATCATAAATGTAATGGTTGCCAATTTTAAGTCCAATTTTATTGCTTTCGGAGCTCACAAAACCAACGATTTCAAAAGGGGAACGATTTTGTGCCGCTAATGCCAATGCATAGCTTACAGCATTGTGGTCGGTGCCAATCACCAAAGTGCGGTTAGCGTCTTTGCTGGTTTGATTGACAAAGGCCAAATAGGATTTGGCTACAGCTCTAAACATAAACAAGGTTTGAAACGATATCAAAGCCCTTAAGACCAAACCAAGGTCAACAAATATTTTTTTATGAGAAAAAACAGCTTGAATATGGTCCGTCACAATCAAACACGAAGTGCCCAACACAAACACTTTGAATAAAATTAAAACTTCGTCGATGTTTGAATAACGGATCACAATTTTATGCGCACCTCTTCCGACAATGAGCGCTGCATGAATGGCCACATAAATGACGATCTTCATGGCAGGAGATATTGGGCTTTGCCTAAAATGATAAGGTGTTAGAATGAATTCTTGCACCAAGATACAAGCGAGGGTAATTAGTATAGTGTCGCAAAACAGAATGAACCACGAAGGTAAAATGGGTACCTTGGGCAGACGGTGGTATAGTTTTACCAATAGGTCTTTCATGCTGTTTTTAACTGCTTTTTACTATTTGACGGCCCGTTTATCAAAAGGGTTGCACGACAAATTGGAAAAAAAATTTTTGGCGCACGAAAATAGGCGCTTTTAGGTTCATAAAAAAGTCATTTACAGCCTTTTGTCACATAAATTATTTTTTTTCAACAAAGTGCCTCTTTAGCTCAATCAAACTACAACTCATTAAGATAAAACACCTCTTTGGGCACAAAAACCCCTTTTTCATTTTGTGTAACGGTACAACATTCCTTTGAAGGGTCGTGTTCAAAAAATAACACCCAATCATTTTCAACGGCTGCCTCTAAAAACGTTTGACGATCGCGCATGCTTTCCAAAGGTTTGATGTCATAGGCCATTACATAGTTCACTGGTAAATGGCTCACACTCGGAATCAAGTCTGCACAAAATACCACATTTCTACCTTTGTAAGGCATATGGGGTAACATCATGGCTTCCGTGTGTCCAAACACTTGTTGTATGGCAATGTCCGGATGCAGATTGCTGCCCGCTTGGTTTATGAATGCCAATTGTCCACTTTCTTGAATGGGGATAATGTTCTCTGTTAAAAAACTGGCTTTCTCGCGCGGATTACTGTTTAAAGCATGGGTCCAATGGGTTTCATTGCTCCAATAAGTAGCATTTTTAAAGGCCGTTTGGTACTTGGTCCTGTCGGTATTCCACTCAATACTGCCGCCGCAATGGTCAAAATGCAAGTGGGTTAAGAACACATCGGAAATATCGTCTCTATGAAATCCTAAGGCTTGTAAGGAAGCATCAAGTGTGTCGTTGCCATTCAAATCGTAAAACGAAAAAAACTTATCCGATTGTTTGTTGCCAATGCCATTGTCGACCAAAATTAAGCGTTTGCCATCTTCAATTAATAGGCAACGCATGGCCCAATTGCACAAATTCTTATCGTCAGCAGGGTTAAGTTTGTTCCAAATCACTTTTGGGACAACGCCATACATAGCGCCGCCATCTAATTTAAAATGCCCTGTATTGATGGTGTGTAAATTCATTGCTTCAAATCTACAGAATACATCTTAAAAAACTGTAAAGTCATGCTTTAGGTTTTAATCAGCATATAAGTCCAACATAGTCAAGCCTTGCTTTTTAAAAAATCCAAAAAAAATTGTCATTGCCGAGCATTTCACTTAATTTCGCACCTTGTTAAACCTTTACAAATATGAAATTTGATATCATCGTTGTTGGCAGTGGACCAGGTGGCTATGTAGCTGCAATCCGTGCCTCTCAATTAGGAAAAAATGTAGCCATTATTGAGAAAGCAGAATTGGGTGGCATTTGCTTAAACTGGGGATGTATTCCAACCAAAGCCTTATTAAAATCAGCTCAAGTATTTGAGTATCTTCAACACAGTGCCGATTACGGTATCACGGTGAAAGGTGCTGATGCAGATTTTGAAGCCATCATTAAACGCAGCCGTGGTGTTGCCTCTAACATGAGCAAAGGCATTGAGTTCTTAATGAAGAAGAATAAAATCACCGTCATCAAAGGCGCCGCTAAATTAAGCGCTCCTAAAAAAGTGGAGGTTGAATTTGAAGGTAAAAAAGAAATCCACGAAGCGGATCATATCATTTTAGCCACTGGTGCTCGCAGCCGCGAATTACCTGGGGTTAAACAAGATGGTAAAAAAATCATTGGTTACCGTGAAGCGATGGTGTTGCCAAAACAACCTAAGTCAATGGTGGTGATCGGTTCTGGTGCCATCGGTATGGAATTCGCTTATTTTTATAGCACACTTGGCACTAAAGTTACCATAGTGGAATTCATGAACCGTATTTTACCAGTAGAAGACGAAGAGGTGTCAAAAGCCATGGAGAAAATCTACAAGAAAAACGGTGTTGAAATCATGACCGAAAGTGCCGTTGAAAACGTTGATACAGCCGGCGCAGGTTGCAAAGTGAATGTGAAGACTAAAACAGGTAATGTTACCCTTGAGGCGGACATCGTTTTATCTGCAGCAGGTATTGTGACCAACTTGGAAAATTTAGGATTAGAATCATTAGGCGTTAAAACCGACAAAGGTAAAATTGTGGTGGATGACCATTACAAAACCAATGTAGCAGGTGTTTACGCTATCGGCGATATTGTACATGGTCCGGCCTTAGCGCACGTGGCCAGTGCAGAAGGTATCATTTGTGTTGAAGCCATTGCTGGTCTTAAGCCACATGCTTTAAACTACAACAACATACCAGGTTGTACTTACACCCACCCTGAAGTGGCTTCAGTAGGTCTTACCGAAGCCCAAGCCAAAGAAAAAGGGTATGAGATCAAAGTAGGTAAATTCCCATTCTCTGCTAGCGGAAAAGCTTCTGCCAGCGGTCATAAAGATGGTTTTGTAAAAGTGATTTTTGACGCTAAATACGGTGAGTGGTTAGGTTGTCATATGGTAGGCGAAGGCGTTACCGACATGATTGCTGAAGCCGTTGTTGCCCGTAACTTAGAGACCACAGGTCATGAAATCATCAAATCTGTGCATCCGCACCCAACCATGAGCGAAGCCATTATGGAAGCAGTTGCTCAAGCTTACAACGAGTGTATACACTTGTAAGCCTCACACTTCAAATTGTCCAAAGCCCTGTGTACAAAATACACGGGGTTTTGTTTTTTAGATGCCATTGGTAAATGTATCTTTGCTCTGCAGCATGAATACCACCAACACGCTAAAACAATTACTCAAAGAGCGCATCCTCATTATTGATGGCGCCATGGGTACCATGATACAAACTTACAACTTAAGCGAGGAGCAATACCGAGGCGAACGCTTTAAAGACATCAAACAATTGGTTAAAGGCAATAACGATTTGTTGGTTTTAACTCAGCCTCAGATCATTTCAGACATTCACAAAGCCTTTTTAGAAGCAGGGGCAGATATTATTGAAACCAACACCTTTAATGCCCAAGCCATTTCTATGGAAGATTATCACATGACTGATTTGGTGCGTGAGATCAATCTTGAAGCAGCTAAAATTGCCAAAGCGGCTGCTGCAGAATACACCGCTAAAAACCCAGCAAAACCAAGGTTTGTTGCCGGTGCAGTGGGCCCTACCAATCGAACGGCCTCTATGAGCCCTGATGTCAATAACCCAGGTTTCAGAGCCGTGACTTTTGAGCAATTGTGCAAAGCCTATACAGAACAAATTGAGGCGCTCATTGATGGAGGGGTTGATCTGTTATTGATTGAAACCATCTTTGATACCCTCAATGCCAAAGCGGCTTTATTTGCGGTTAATACCATAAAAGCAGAACGCCAATTGGATTTGCCTGTTATGATTTCAGGTACCATTACCGATGCGTCAGGCAGAACCTTGAGCGGTCAAACGCCAGAAGCATTCTGGCATTCACTAGCCCATGGAGATTTGTTAAGCATTGGGTTTAATTGTGCATTGGGTGCCAAAGACATGATTCCTTACATTCACAGTTTGCATGAACTGGCTTGGGTCTATGTAACGGCCTATCCAAATGCCGGTTTGCCTAATGAGTTTGGTCAATACGATGAGTCACCAGAAGCCATGGCAAAAGTCATTGGACAAATGATGGCAGATGGCATGGTCAATATGGTGGGAGGTTGTTGTGGTACCACGCCGGCTCACATTAAAGCCATTGCAGAAGCCGCTCAACACTATGCTCCACGAGAACTCCCACAATTAACAGCCTAAACATGCTGCGCTCATTTGCTACCTTATGCTCCATTTTGTGTCATCCCTTGTTGCTGATGAACTTTGGCTTGTTCTCTATTATGTTTTGGCACCCTTATTTCGTGAGTAAATTTTACGAAACACAATTCTATACCATTTCCATGTTTGTATCCATCAATACTTTGCTTTTACCTATGTTGAGTGTGTATTTATTAAAGCGTTTTGGGCTGATTGATGACTTTGCCATGAGTAATCCCAAGCAACGTTTGTTGCCCTACAGCATCATGATTGGGATAGTGGGCTTAACCATGTTTCAGTTGTACAAAATTGATTATACAGGATTGCCGATGTTTTTTATGGGGGCCTGTGCCTTAAGTTTAATGGCCAATGTCTTAATCAATTTGAAATTCAAGATCAGTACCCACGCCATTGGTTGCGGGGGTTTGGTGGCCTTGTATACCCTCATCAGTTACCGCGAAGATTTACAATTATTCAAGCTCTTGTTGATTGGTTTTGTTTTGGTCTCAGGTATAGTGATGTGGGCTCGATTGTATTTACAAGCCCACACCGAAAAAGAAGTCTATACTGGTTTTGCCTTAGGTTTTGGCCTAACAGCGATTGTTTTATTGGGCTTATAAACAGGCTTGATAGCGCTTGCTTACCTCTTCCCAATTGATGATGCTAAAGAAGGCTGATATATAATCAGGTCTGCGGTTTTGGTAATGCAAGTAATAGGCATGTTCCCAAACATCTAAGCCTAAAATAGGTTGGCCTTTTTCAATGCCTTCGATGTCCATTAAAGGGTTGTCTTGATTAGCGGTACTGCTCACGATCAATTTACCATTGGCAACTGACAACCATGCCCAACCGCTTCCAAATCTGGTCGCAGCGGCTTTGCTGAAAGCTTCTTTAAAGGCATCAAAACCACCTAGGTCATTGTTGATGGCCTCTGCCAATGCGCCTTGAGGCATGGTGTTTTGTGTTGGGTTTAAAATGCTCCAAAACAGAGAGTGGTTGTAGTGTCCACCGCCATTGTTTCTAACAGCAACAGGGTATTTGCTGATGTGTTTGCAAAGTGACTCAAGATCCAATTGTTCTGCATCTGTACCAGCAATGGCTGCATTTAAATTGGTAATGTAAGCATTATGATGTTTGCTATGGTGAATCTCCATAGTGCGTGCATCGATAACAGGCTCTAACGCATTGTATGCGTAAGGTAATTCAGGAAGTGTATGTGCCATAAATGTATTAAATTATAGCAGCAAAGATAGGGTTTTTTGGGGATAAGGGGTTAGGATTTAGTGGTTAGGGGATAGGGGTTAGTGGTTAGGGTAGTATTGCTTGTAAGCGACACCATTTGCTGTATATGATAACTTAATAACACTAAATCCTAAATCCTAATGCCTAAATCCTTTTTCAAGGGGTTAGGGGATGCTTGTCTCAAGGGTGTTCTTCACCCTTGAGTTGATTTATTAGGTGTTATGCTATAGCTAGATGATACACTCTGAGGTGAAGAACACCTCAGAGACATAGGTAAAAGATAGCAATGAAACCCCGGAGGGGTGCTATTATCTTAGCAATCAGAAAAGTGTAAAATGAACCCCGTAGGGGTGACACAATTGACAGGGGTCTAGTGGTTAGTGATTGCACTTCAAAGAGCGATTGGTTCGGCGCCCTCGCCAACCAATCTAATCTTCCCGTCTCCTGTCTCCGGTTTCCGTCTCCTGTCTCCGGTAAACTAACCCCTATCCCCTAGACCCTAGCCCCTATCGTATACCCTAAAATTTGGCTCAATTTTTGCTGCTAATTGGGCACGGTAAAACCTTTTGCTTGCCTAGGTGTTTAAGGATTTAAATACTTATATTTGCAACCTTTAAGGGATTTGCCCAGTCTAAACAACAACAATGAGACAGCTTAAAATATCAAAACAGTTTACCAATCGTGAGAACAAATCATTAGATAAATATCTGAATGAGATCTCTAAAGTTCAAATGATCGATGCACAAGAAGAAGTAGAGTTAGCAAGAAGAATCAGAGAAGGCGACCAAGCTGCATTAGAGCGTTTGGTGAATGCCAACTTAAGATTCGTGGTGTCGGTAAGTAAACAATACCAAAACCAAGGTTTGACTCTGGGCGATTTGATCAACGAAGGCAATTTGGGTTTGATTAAAGCAGCTAAACGTTTTGACGAAACCCGTGGTTTCAAATTCATTTCATACGCTGTTTGGTGGATCCGTCAATCAATTCTACAGGCTTTGGCAGACCAATCTCGTATTGTGCGGTTGCCTCTGAATAAAGTAGGTTCCATTGGTCGTATCAGTGCTGCAGCTGCAAAACTAGAGCAAGAATTCGAACGTGAACCAACCGCAGAAGAAATTGCAACTGTATTAGAAATTCCAATCATAGAAGTTGAAAATGCCTTAAAGTCAAGCGGTAGACATTTGTCTATTGATGCACCTTTAACTGAAGGAGAAGACAATACCTTATTAGGGGTTTTAGATAACAACGATGAGCCTAATCCAGATGTGCCATTGATGAACGAATCCTTGCAAAAAGAAATCAACCGTGTCATCTCAACCTTATCTGAAAAAGAACGCGATGTGTTAAGATACTATTACGGATTAGATGGTGGCCCAGCCCACACGCTCGAGGACATCTCAGAAAAAGTAGGGTTAACCAGAGAACGTGTTCGTCAGATTAAAGAGAAAGCACTCAGACGTTTGCGCAAATCATCTAAGAGTAAAATCTTGAAAACCTATTTGGGATAATTGAATTTTAAACAGACTTATAAGGGAACTCAAGGGTTCCCTTTTTTTGTGCCCATACGTGTTAACAAAGCCATAATTTGTTGGCAATCATTTGGCAATATGATCGTGTTTATTTTGTTGTGTCTATGAAAAAATCTTTTGATTACCTCATTCAATTGTTGGTGAATTTTTGTCATCCTTTCAAACATTTTAAACCTCAATGAAACGCCCGATTGATGTAGCCGTTATCTCTGATGTTCATTTAGGCACTTTTGGATGTCGCGCGGTTGAACTGCTCCATTATTTAAAACAAATAGAGCCAAAGACCTTGATTTTAAATGGCGACATCATAGATATTTGGCAGTTCTCAAAGAATTATTTTCCGAAGTCCCACATGAAGGTGATCCGTTATATTTTAAAAATGGCCATGAACGGCACCCAGGTCATATACATCACAGGGAATCACGACGAACTGCTCAGGAAATTCGTAGGTATGCATTTTGGTAATATTGTTATTGCCAATCAATTTTCATGCGAATTAGACGGTAAAAAAACCTTGTTTTTTCATGGCGATGTGTTTGATGTGAGTATACAACATGCCAAGTGGTTGGCCAAATTAGGCGGCAAGGGCTACGACCTTTTAATCTTGATCAACACCTTTGTCAATTATGTGTCTGAAAAGTTTGGCGGCAAACGCATTTCCTTGTCAAAAAAAATCAAACAAGGCGTTAAACAAGCCGTTTCTTTTATCAATAATTTTGAACAAGCCGCTGTGGCCTATGCCCACAAAGAAGACGCAAAAGTGGTGGTCTGTGGTCATATTCATCAGGCTGCAGATAAATACATCGACGTTGAAACGACCTCGCTCAGGTATTTGAATTCAGGAGACTGGGTAGAAAATTTGTCGGCCTTAGAATACCATGAAGGCGATTGGCAATTGATTCATATTCATGAGCGCATTGAGGCCGATGTTCATGCAGAATTGGACGAACCAATTGAGCACAATTTTTTAAGTGAATTTAAATTGGGTTAATGACAACGCATGCGCTCGTAAACGACATGGTATGGGGCGTGGCCATCTCAGCTCCTCAAACAGAATCTGCTGCTTTTGAAGATGGTAAAGGGTCTAGTATTTGGGACGATTTTTGTCAGAAAAATACAGCCTGGAGAGGGTTTAAAACCCCCATTAAAAACAATGATGATATTGCCAATTCTTGCGACTTTTATCATCAATACAAATCGGATATTCAAATCATAAAACGCATTGGTTTCACTGAGTTCAGATTCAGCATCGCTTGGTCAAGGGTGATGCCTGATGGTAAAACCATTAATCCGAAAGGCATTGCCTATTACCAAGACTTGCTCAAGGAATGCCTAGACAATGGCATTACCCCATGGGTGACGCTTTACCATTGGGATTTACCCAGCGCATTACAAACCCATGGCGGTTGGGCCAACAGACAAATCATTGATGATTTTTTGAATTATGTTGAAGTGATGGTCAAAGCCTTGCCTCAGGTCAAGCATTGGATCATTTTGAATGAACCCTCAGTGTTTTTAGGGGCAGGTTATTTGTTGGGGATTCATGCGCCAGGGATTAAAAATCATCAGAAGCTATTTGCAGCAACCCATCATGCCATGTTATGTATTGCAAAAGCCTATCATATGATCAAGTCCTTTGATTCAACACTCAAGGTTGGCTCTTCTTTTTCTTTCACTCACATTGAACCCTTTAGTCTGCGCAAAAAAGACCTCAAAGCAGCTGAGCTTGCTGATTGTCTCATCAACCGATTGTTTTTTGAACCCGTCGTTGGTTTGGGTTATCCGTTTTCAGATTTCAAGCCACTAAAAGGCATTCGTCAATACATGATGCCGGGCGATGAGGCAGCTTTGCAGGTATCCCTGGATTTTATAGGGATTCAAACCTATACCCGTGAGGTATTTAAACACAACCCTTGGAATCTCTTATTTCCAATCAAACACATTCCTGCAACAGAGCGCAATTTGGATTTAAGCGCCACCCACTGGGAGCATTATCCCGAAAGTTTGTATCAATGTATTATGAAAGTACAAGCTTACGGATTGGCCGCTGATTTATATGTGACAGAAAACGGTGTGGCTTACAATGACCATGTCATGTTAGATCGTGTTCACGATTACCCACGGATTCATTATTATAAAACACATATCGAAGCCAGTATAAGGGCCAAACAAGACGGCGCCAATTTAAAGGGGTATTTTGCTTGGAGTTTACTCGATAATTTTGAATGGGCAGAAGGGTATGCTCCAAGGTTTGGACTGGTTTATGTTGATTTTATTACACAAAACCGTTATTTGAAAGACAGTGCCTTGTGGTTTCAGAAATACCTCAAAGCCATTAAAAAACGAATGGTTTAAAGTTTTTTTTAAACAAAAAACGATGTGAACAAGTTGAGCATTTTTGCTGATGCTTTATTGCTTTAAAAATCCGGTTTTTAAGTTTACTTTTGCCCCACAATTAAATCTGATTTTTTACATGAAATTATTCACCGGTCAAACCGACATTTTTGCAAACCGCCACAATGGTGCTGTAGCTGCTGAAGACATTCAAAAAATGACCCAAGTGATTGGGGTAAAATCCATTGATGAACTCATCGATAAAACGGTGCCTGCCGGTATCAGAATGCAGGGCAACCTTAATGTTTCTGAGCCTTTATCAGAACAAGCTTTGTTGAGTCAACTAAAAGTCGTTGCCGCTCAAAACAAAGTCTATAAATCATACATTGGCATGGGGTATTACAATTGCTATACACCCAATGTGGTATTGCGCAACATCATGGAAAATCCAGGATGGTATACTCAATACACACCCTACCAAGCAGAGATTGCTCAAGGTCGTCTAGAGGCCTTATTGAATTACCAAACCATGGTCATTGAATTGACAGGCTTACCTATAGCCAACGCATCTTTGTTAGATGAAGGCACTGCTGCTGCAGAAGCCATGGTCATGTTCAGAAGCTTGCACAAAAGCGATGCTGCGGTAAAATATTTTGTCGATCAACACGTGTTCCCTCAAACCCTTGATGTGCTTAAAACCCGTTCAGAGCCTATGGGCATTGAGTTGGTGATTGGTGATTTTAAAACCATGACTTTTGATGCGAGTTATTTTGGCGCATTTGTTCAATACCCTAATAACATTGGTTCAGTTGAAGATTACAAAGCTTTTGCAGAAAAAGCGCATGCCAACAATGTATTGATTTGTGCAGCGGCTGACTTATTGGCTTTGTCATTATTAACACCTCCAGGTGAGTGGGGTGCAGACTGTGTGGTTGGGTCATCTC
>JBEIKN010000009.1:0-17573 GCA_040379725.1 Flavobacteriales bacterium | reverse complement strand
CTCGAGGCATGATTCAATTTAACATTTTTCGCAAGGTGATCAATTAAACCAAATTCGCCCAGGTCAGACAATTCGGTTCTTCCACTGTTTTCAAACATGCTTCAAAACTAATTAAAAAGTCTTGAAATTAGGCAGTAAATTATTGGATACTGACAGGCAAATTGCAAGTAAATAATACCTGCCCTGGATCGCATTGTCCATTTTTAACACCCGCCTGATATTTGATGGTGAAGTTCATATAGTCTGAACCTGTGGTGCTTGATGTGCTCATTAAATTATCTAATCCAATAGGGTAAGAGCCATCTGAATCTGTAGCAGAGATACTACAGCCTAAAGGACTGCTGATGCATATTTTATAGTCTTTACCCGCTGATTTGATTTTGCTGTGCAAAAGCACCATTTGATTCGGGTTGCTTTCGTCTAAAATCATAAAAGTTACACGGTAGCTGCTATTTTTTTTAAGGGTTACGCCACCAATGGTTGGATTGATTGGTCCGTTGCCGTCTGGGTCATCGTAGCTGGCTACTTCGACAGTTGAATCGACCGTATTGATAAAGTTGACCATAAAACTGGTAACTGTATCTGTTGGCAATGTGCCATTTACAGTGTTGTTACTGTTGTTGTCTTTTTTACAAGCAAAGAAGATGACTGTTAAGCATGTAAAACTCAGGAATAATGAACGGCTATTAAGCATAGGTTTAATTTAAAAAGCAAAGTTAAAGAAAATTGTTCTTAAGGCAAAAAGCGATGTATAAGCGGACCTTTATTCGGCTTCTGCTTCAACAGCTTCCACTTGTGGTACCATGCGCTTAAGCAAATTTTCAATACCAGATTTTAAAGTAAAGGTCGAAGACGGACATCCACTGCAGCTGCCTTTCATAACAACCGTAACGACACCCTCTTTAAATGATTTAAAACTGATTGCGCCGCCATCCATTTCAACAGCTGGTTTAACATGATCGTCTAAAAGCTTTATGATTTTTTGTTCAATTTCGCCAGCTTCTTCAGCACTGATGGCTCTGTTTTTACTTAGAATTGGTTTACCTGCTTCTAAGTAATTTTTGATGAATTCTCTAACAGTTGGAATGTGCTCAGCCCATTGCTCATCAGGTAATTTGGTAATCGATACAAAATTGTTCATGATAAACACACCATTGGTAAATGTGAATTGCTCGAACAATTCAACAGCTAGTGGCGATAGGCCTTCAGCTTTATCTTTGGTTCTGAAGTCAATGCTGTCGTTGGGTAAAATCATTTTACTTACAACAAACTTCATGCTGTCTGGATTAGGAGTAGCTTCTGCGTATATGGTGACAAAATCGCTCATGTTCAATCTTATTTAGAATTATTCTACAAAACTAAGCATAAGATTTTAAAAACGCTATAAGTTTGCTTGATTCAGCTGAAATTAAAATCTATACTTACCACAAAAGGGCCAAGGCTTCTTTTGCTTGATTATTAGCTAAGAGCGATTTAGCTACATGAAAGGCTTCTTGACCTTGGTATTTGTTTTTGATCTCGTACATGAATTCTCCGTCTGGAACAGCTTCTAAATTGCCCATTTTACCGAGTTCGTTGCCACTCAATTCATGACTGTTTTTGATGTGTTCAGGTAAGGCATCTACGCCTATACCACAAACTGTGATGGGTTTGATCAATTCAAATAAAGCATCGCCATTGGCTCTGCAATACCAATCTCCACCCATGCGGGCAACCAAATCAATTTTAGTTTGATCAATGATGCCATTTTCGTTAAGAAACACTTCATTGACGTGGATTTTTTTAACCTGACAAACAATCAAATTACCTGCTCCACCTTGTTGTCCAAGTTCAATGACTTGGTTTACATGACACTCAAATTGCACCGGGCTTTCCTTGACTCTAAAGGGTCTTACCGTTTCAGATGCAATGGGTGTAAAACCAGCTTTTACGAATTCATCGACGCCTTTTTCATAAGGAGAACTGGCTAGTGACATTTGCTCAACCATAGGATAGTTAACAATGTTGATGACCACTTCAGGCACTTCAAGAATATTTTGATAAGTGTGTTTAGACTCGCCAGTTCTTCCGCTTCTAGCGGGCGAAAATACTAATATTGGCGGTGCAGCACTGAAAACATTAAAGAAACTAAATGGCGCTAAATTTCTGTGCCCATTCTGATCAATGGTGCTAGCAAAACAGATGGGTCTAGGTCCAACACTGCCCAACAATAATTGATGCATCTTTTGTGTACTGAGTTCGTCTGCAGAAAAACTTATCATGCCACAAAGTTACACCATTTATCAATAAACCTACTGAGACTTATCAATCCATTTCTTAAGCCTTTCTAATCAGCTTTCTAATATTGGTAAAATTGTATCTTTGCAATTGAAATGGCAAAAGTTGTAGTCGGTTTAAGTGGAGGTGTTGATTCATCAGTGGCAGCTTATTTATTAAAAGAGCAAGGCCATGAGGTGATCGGCATGTTTATGAAAAATTGGCACGATACTTCGGTCACGATTAGCGATGAATGCCCTTGGATTGATGACAGCAACGACGCCATGTTGGTGGCTGAAACTTTAGGCATACCCTTTCAGACCATTGACCTCAGTGAAGCCTATAAACAACGCATAGTGGATTATATGTTTGCGGAATACGAAGCAGGTAGAACACCTAACCCTGATGTACTGTGTAACCGCGAAATCAAATTTGATGTGTTTTTAAAAGCGGCCATGCAACTAGGCGCCGATTATGTGGCAACAGGGCACTATTGCCGCCGAGCAGAGATTCAAAAAGATGGTAAAACCATTTACCAATTATTGGCCGGAAAAGATCCTAACAAAGACCAAAGTTATTTTTTGTGTCAAGTCAGTCAAGCGCAATTATCAAAAGCTTTGTTTCCTATAGGTGATTTGTTAAAGCCAGAGGTAAGAGCCATTGCCCACCAAATTGGTTTGACAACTGCCGATAAAAAAGATTCGCAAGGATTGTGCTTCATAGGCAAGGTGAGATTACCTGAATTTTTACAGCAACAACTCTTGCCCAAAAAAGGGAACATCATAGAAATACCAAGTCATTCAGTAATATACCAACACAGACAATGGGACTCCGAACAACTCAGTGATTTGTGTGCTGAAATTCAGTATCAAGTCAGCGATGGGCAAATTGTTGGAGAACACAATGGTGCACATTATTACACCGTTGGTCAACGCAAAGGCTTGAATGTAGGCGGAAAAGCCGAAGGCATGTTTGTATTAGCGACAGACACAAAAACCAATACCATTTACGTGGGTATGGGTGATCAACACCCTGGATTGCAAAGAAAGGGATTATTCATTCCTCAAACAGATGTTCATTGGATACGCCCTGACTTAATGTTAGAACCAGAACAAACCTGTGAATATTTGGTAAGAATTCGCTACAGACAAGCATTACTAGAAGCTGTTCTATACGCCAAGCCAGAGGGTATTTACATTGTGTTTAAGTCGCCGGTTAAAGCAGTTGCCAAAGGGCAATTTGCTGCTTGGTATATGGGCGAGGAGTTAATCGGTAGCGGTGTTATTCAATAACACTTATTCGCAAGCCTTTTTGCAAAAATTTTCCCATTCTTCGTCAGGTACATATTGGAGTTTTGGTGTTTTCCAATTGCCTGTAAAAAGGTTAGATTTTAACTGACTGCCTTTACCAATCCAAGCATAACGTTTACCACCTACAAGTTTATAGGCCATAAATACATGCGATTTGTATTGTTTCTTTTGGCTTTTGTTGATGGCCGGTTCAAGTATGCTGTTTTTGCCTTTGTTGGCAATAAATTTAGCTGTAGATGCTCTGTTTTCTTCTTGAGCTCCCCATACCAATAGTGCGCCATTGTATTGTTTAACTTTAACCTTTACATGTTTGCCGTTTGCTTCTTCAACTTCTTCTTCGCCATCTATTACAACTTCTGATGCCTTAACACCCTTTTCCAGTGGAGTCACTTCTAATAAGCTGTAGAATCCAGAGAAAGGTGCTTCAAAGATCCAATAATCACAATTGGCCAAACCTTGACAAGCATCATTAAATACTGGCTTGCTGGTCCAATTTAAAAAGTTGTCCTTTTTGGTTTCGGCTGGCAATAAAGCGTATTGTTTGCCTTCATGGGCGGGGAATTTGCTTTTAGGAATCATGATCAGAACTTTGTTTTTCTTCATCATGATCATATCAGCAGTATCATTTTTTTGAGACACATTAAAGTCAATAAACTTGACCAATTCACTGCTGTATTTCTGAATGCTTGGTATTTTACCAATTCCTGGCAACATGAAACTGTTACAGAAATTTAAAAATTCATTAGGGTATAAATCATCCTGAATTTGAATGTAGGTACTGGCTGCATCCTGTTTTTTATAACAAGCATCATTCAATAGCACAATGGTTTTATCCTTACCATATTTTGCTAATGGGTTGTTGTTTGGTATTTGGACGCCACCAAATGGATCTGTTGAACAATAACAGCTTGGCCATTTTTTCTCAACATTCAAATATTGGTTAATGTCTTTGCTAGCAAATGATTGCATAGCAAGTTCAATACCTTGGGCATTGTTGCATTTGGCAGAAGTATTTTCAACCGCAATGTTACATGCTTTCCAGCTCATGCCTTTGGTTTTATCCTCGACACCTTTATACAATTGGTAATCAGATTCGTTGTTGATTTTTGGCAATCTGAAATACAACTCCTTAGTCGGTTTAAGGGCTTTGCCACGATAGGTAGCAGTTAATTTTACAATGCCATTGCTCAATAAGTTATTGCCAGCCTCATCTTTAAAACCCCATTTTAGTTTTTTGATGTCTTCGACAGTGTTTAAGAACTCTAATTTGAATTGAACTTCGTCGTTATTAAAACCATCAAAGGTATTGGCTTTAATGGTAACTGAAGCGCAGCCATTGTAAATGGTAGTATCTCTATCAGGTCTGGCCATAACGATTACAACGTCCACACGACGCATCTCGTTTAAATCGGTTTCTTTACCTGATACTTTTTCGCCTAAACTAGCGGTAGCAACTTTAGATTTTAAGGCCATTAAGCCTTTGCCTAAGATATAATTAGCAACCGTATCTGTTCTGCGGTTTGACAATTCTAAGTTGGCTTCGGCACCTCCAGTGGTATCGGCATATCCATTGATTTGAATTCTGCGTAAGTTCACGCCCTTGCTAAGTACTTTTGCAACAGAATCTAACACCAAGTAATCATTGGCTTTAATTTTAGATTGATTGACATCAAAATATACGCTGAATTTTTGTTGAATGGCGTTTTTGTTGTTGTCTTTATTTTGAGCAAATACTGATTGAACAGCAAGCAAGATCAATGCAAAAAAGGCAATCGATTTCGGAGAAAAAGTTTTCATACAAGGCAAAAATATTGATTTATGCCATGATAATAAAATATTTAACCCCAGATAAAGCGGTAAAATATTGACAATGTATCAAGACTTTGACTAAGGCAATAGTCTGCCGTACATTCTTGGGAATGGAATGCTTTCTCTAACGTGCTTAAGTTGGCATAACCAAGTCACTAAACGCTCAAGGCCTAGACCAAAACCAGCATGAGGCACACTGCCATATTTTCTAAGGTCTAAATACCACTCAAAGGCTTCCATTGGGAGTTCGTGCTCTATGATTTTTGCTCTTAATTTTTGTTCGTCTGTTTCACGTTCACCACCACCCACAATTTCGCCATATCCTTCTGGTGCTAATACATCAACACCTCTTGCAAAACGCTCATCGTCAGGGTTGCGTTTTAAGTAAAATGCCTTTACGGCATGAGGCCAATCGTAGACCATGATAGGACTATTGAATAAGCGTGTGATAACGGTTTCATCGCTACCTCCAAAGTCATTGCCATATTCAAAATTCTTAGCACTCTGTATCCATTGTGGAATATTGCGTTGTTGCTCCTCAAGGTCTTTTAATTCATTTTTGAGGGTTGCAATTTTTGTTTGATTGAAATTGATTTCACCCTTTTTCATGCCAGGGACAGCAATTTTAGCTTCGCGTTCTTCAATTTCTTTATTGTGTGCTGTAATAGTCGCTTCAACTTCTTTCAAAGCTGCTTCAAGCGAAAGTATACTGTTTTGTCCATTGACATCTTTTTCGCCTTTAATGATGGCAACCGCTTCATCGTAGGTTAAACGCGGGAATTTGTGTAAACTGCTTTCAAGTACAGCGGTATCTCTACCAATCACTGTTAACTCATTTTGACAGTTGTCTAAAACAGCTTTGATCACATATTGTAAAAAGGCCTCAATCAAATCCATGTTTTGGTGAATGTCAATGAAAGCAATTTCAGGCTCAATCATCCAAAATTCAGATAAGTGTCGACGTGTTTTACTTTTTTCAGCTCTGAATGTAGGACCAAATGTATAAATTCTGCCAAAGGCCATAGCCATAGCTTCGCCATACAATTGACCGCTTTGACTCAAATAAGCTGGATCGCCATAGAAATCTGTTTCAAACAGGTTGGTGGTTCCTTCGCAGGCATTCCCAGTAAAAATTGGGGCATCCATTTGCATGAAGCCTTCTTTTTGGAAGAATTGGTGAATGCTAAAAATAATGGTATTACGGATGCGCATAATGGCCCATTGACGCTGGCTTCTCAACCATAAGTGGCGTTTGTCCATCAAGAAATCAATGCCGTGTTCCTTTTTAGCAATAGGATACTCTTCGGCAATTTGATAGACGGTTAATTGAGATATCTGGAGTTCAAAACCGCCTATTTGGCGTTCATCTTTAACAACTGTTCCGCTGATTTCGACGGCACTCTCTAGGCTCAGCTTTCCGGCATTTGCAAACATGTCGGGCGGAAGTTTGGTTTCGTCAGCAACGCATTGGCACATGCCACTGCCATCTCTGAGGTTTATAAAGACAAGACCTTTGCTGTCTCTTCGGTTGGCAACCCAGCCTTTTAACACGACTTCTTGTCCTTCAAATTTCGATAAATCCTGTATGTACATTTTAACGAGTTTTCTTTAAATAAAATGCAAAATTAGTTTACTTTGCACATAATTTCAGTATTATAGAGAAAATTTCGCAATGCTAAAGCAAACACTCAGTCAAAAATTACTTCAGAAATTATCTCCTCAACAAATTCAGTTCATTAAGTTGTTGCAAATGACAACCATTGATTTTGAAGAACGTGTTGAGCAGGAATTGCTTGATAATCCGGCATTAGAGAAAGGCGATGACGACAATGATCCCAACAGTTTTAGCAACACTGAAACCAAAAAAGATGAGTTCAATAACGAGGCTTCTTTGAACGATGACTTTAACAGCGACGACGTCTACGATAACGATGATTTTGATGTATCTGAGTTTTTAACTGGCGATGATCAAAGCGCTTCGTTTAAAATGACCGATGACTATACGGACGATGAGCCTAAAGAAATGCCCATTGCTTATCAGCAAAGTTTTTATGATTTCTTAGTGGATCAGGTTCATGCCAATTTTGAGGAAGGTGACGATTTGCAACTGGCATTACATATTGTCGGAAACATTGAAGAAGACGGATACTTACGCCGTGATTTGCCAGCCATTGTGAACGATTTGGCTTTTACTGAAAACATCAGCACTACTGAAGAACACTTAGAACGCATACTGACTAAAATACAAAATTTTGATCCCGCGGGTATTGGTGCAAGAAATTTGCAAGAATGCTTGTTGCTTCAGTTGTATAAAAAAGATTACGGGGGCAATAAGAACCTTGATTTAGCAGAAAAGATCATTGCCGAACACATGGATGCATTTATTAAGAAACACTATGACAAGATCAAACATGTGTTAAAAATTACTGAAGATGAGTTAAAGGGTGCGCTCAATGAAATCACTAAGTTAAATCCCAAACCAGGGCAATCTCAGTCTCAATCCGTATCACAATACATTATCCCTGATTTTACCGTCATCAATGAAGATGGTGTTTTGAGGGTGATGCTTAACTCCAGAAATGCCCCTGAATTAAAATTGAGCCATTCATACAGCGAGACCCTACAAGCGTATGATAAATCAGCAAGCAAAGACAAACAGCTTAAAGAAGCGGTTCAATACATCAAACAAAAATTAGATGGCGCCAAGTGGTTTATTGATAGTGTTAAACAAAGACAACAAACCTTACAGCTGACTATGTCTGCCATTGTTAGTGCGCAAAGAGATTTCTTTTTATATGGCGATGAAATGTCTTTAAAGCCTATGATTTTAAAGGATATTGCCGATAAAATTCAAATGGATATTTCGACCATTTCGCGTGTAGCCAATAGCAAATATGTGCAAACTGATTTTGGGATATTTCCATTGAAGTATTTCTTTAGCGAAGGTATAGTGAATGAAAGTGGCGAAGAGGTAAGTAACCGCGAAGTGAAGAAAATTCTAAGCGATGCCATTCAGGCGGAAAGCAAAAAGAAACCATTGACCGATGAGGCTTTAATGGATTTATTAAAAGAAAAAGGGTACAATATTGCCCGAAGAACGGTTGCCAAATACCGCGAGCAACTGAACATTCCGGTTGCTAGGTTAAGAAAAGAGCTTTAAGCTAAAATTTGAGCGGCATGGGCTTTGGTGTTAACCTTCTCAATGATGTCGGTGATTTTTCCTTGCTCATCAATGATAAAGGTAGTACGGGCTATCCCCATGTATTGTCTGCCATACATGCTTTTTTCGACCCAAACACCATAGGCTGTAGCTACTTTGTTGTCTGTATCTGCCAGTAAGTCAAAAGGCAATTCATATTTCTCTATAAATTTAACATGGCGTTTAGATTCATCAGGACTTACACCTATAATCTGATAACCAGCTTTGATGAGTTGTTTGTAGTTGTCTCTAAGATCGCAAGCCTCCGCTGTACAGCCAGGAGTGTCGTCTTTGGGATAAAAATACAAGACCAATTTTTTGCCTTCGAAGTCTTTTAATTGTCTGATGTTGCCATTTTGATCAGCGCATTTAAACGCAGGTGCTTTTTTGCCTATAACGGGAGTGCTCATGGTATGATGATGCTTCTTTTAATGTGTTTTTCGTTGAGTCTATTGTCTCTAACAATTAATTCAATAGAATGTTTGCCGGGGGCTAATGGCGTAGGTATGTGTCCATGAATAGAACCGGGCGTGTATTCTAGCAAAACCCATTGTCCGTTGATGTAAAAATCATAGTCTTTGATGCCTGAGCCTGCATCGCTTACAGAGAATGAAAAATAGCGGTGTTGATTGAATGTATTGACTTGCACATAGGGTGCCACAGTATCAAGCACCAAACGATATGTACCAAATTCTTTAACAGAAGATTGCAGCCACATTTGGTCTTTGAGTTCGCCACCATACTGACGGCCATCGGCACTCAGTACAGTCATTTTGTTGGCCAAATGTGTTTGGTTGCTATTCAATTTAAAATACACCTCAAATTTTTTATCAAGTGGCACCAAAGTGTTGCCAATATTGTATTGATTATTGCCTAAGCGTTTGTATGGTACTTTATAATCTGCATACAAGGTGTTTTTGGTAAAGCCTATTTTAAAATCAGATGCTATGGGCAATAGGTTGTCTTTATTCGAAAACGCAGTGACTGTTGAGCCACTGCTGGGAATAAAATGGTGGACTGATCGTCCATTCACATCGCCCTGAATTTGAATACTTACAGAAGATTTATTGCCATTGACATCGCAAGCAATCATTTTGAAAACATGCACACTGCTGTCTGATATGGTGAACCAACCATCGCTCGGAGATTGGTCCCAGAAACTCAAAGTATTGCCATCGTCTTTGAACAATTTGTGCAGCTTGGTGCCTGATTCTTTAAACCGTCTGAAGTCGATGTAATTATTGTGCATACGCATTTGCGAAAACATGAATTGCTCGAGTTTGCAATCGTATACTAATTGATCATTGTGGTACAATTGAATGTAATTAACGCCGTTGTTATCGCCCATTGAACTGGCGTAATCGCGCATGATTGCGCCTAATGCATAGGTGCCGTAGGCTACTTTATGGGTGCCAATTTTATAACTGATTTGTTTGTGTTTTTTACCCACTTTAACACGCTGATGTCCGTACAAAGGCAAGTGCATAGATGGGTAATGCCCTAAGTGTAATTTTTCGAAGGTATCCTTTTGGTATAAGTACACATCGCTAATGCTAGGCGCAATGACATCGTACATGTTTAATCCAAACAATAACGGATTCACAGGTGCTTCTGAAACGGTTTCTCTGATTTCAAAATGTAAATGCGGTCCTTGCGAAGAGCCCGTATTGCCACTGTAAGCTACCAATTGTCCTTTTTTTACTTGCAAAACATCGGCTTCAGGATGCAGCTCAACTTCATATTGTTCAAGTAAATATTGACTTTTATGGATGTACCATTTGATCCATTCTGGGAAATCATTCAAATGTGCATACACACTGGTATAGCCGTTTGGATGGGTTATGTAAAGCGCTTTGCCATAACCAATGGTTGATATGTTAATGCGCGAAATATAGCCATCGCCAATTGCCAATACGTGTCTGCCTATTTTGCCATCTGTTCGGATATCAAGTCCTCCATGAAAGTGATTGGGCCTAAGTTCGCAATAGGTACCAATGACTTCGTTTTTGCCTGCAAAGGGCCACATAAAATCATGTTTTGGATAGGACTTTTGAGCGAATAATGTCAGTCCTAGTAAAAGGTTTAAACAGATGAGTATGAGTTTAAGCAGAGACCTCATTTGATGTCAAAGGCTAGTAATGTTTCTGATCCTATTCTGGCACTTAAGTGGTCGCCAATATTGACAGCAGCAACACCAGCTGGGGTGCCTGTAAAAATTAGATCTCCAGTTTTAAGCGTAAAGTATTTTGATACAAAGGCGATGATGTCGTTGATTTTAAACAACATGTCTTGACTGTCGCCAGATTGTACTGTTTTGCCATTCACATCCAATTCAAAATGAATGTTTTCTGCGCTGTGGTCAAAGGCTATGAATTGACCAATAGCGGCAGATCCGTCAAAGGCTTTAGATAACTCCCATGGCAAACCTTTTTGTTTTAATTGCGTTTGAACATCGCGAGCAGTAAAATCAATCCCCACAGTGATTTGACTGTAATATTTTGAGGCAAATTGCGATTGAATGCTTTTGCCAGCTTTATCGATTTTAACCACCAATTCGAGTTCATGGTGAATGTCTTGACTAAACTCAGGTAAATAAAAAGGGTCGTTGTTTTTGAGTAAGGCCGTATCTGGTTTACAAAAAATAACCGGTTGCTCGGGCACTTCATTGCCAAGTTCTTTGGCGTGTAAGCTATAATTGCGGCCAATGCAAATGATTTTCATTGCTACAAACCTAATACAAAATACAAATTAAACGCTAAGGGATTATGAACAGCTGAGGCAAGAGTGTTCAGTTTTTTAAGAACTTACACCACCAAGGTAAATTGTTCTGAATGATTTGTAAATAATGTTGGCTTACAGAACCAAATTTAGCATAGAAGTATGCCACAGATTGAATATCAGAGCCCTCAAAATCGAAGATCTGATCGCTGTTTGAAAATTCCTTTAATACTTCGTCTATCAATATATGGGTGGCCCCCATTTTTTTGCCCAATTCGGTAGGTGCAGCCATGGCATAATGAATGCGCTTATTGGCTTGAAAAAAGAATCCGGCACAAAGCAGTTGACCTTGTTTATCGTATACCGCTCTAGTAAATCCTTTGTTCAGTGCTATGGCTTTACTAGCGCAGTGTTTGATGAGTTGCTGAAGCGTATTTGCCTTAGGATAATGTTTGCCATAGGCATTAAAAAAACAATCGGCCACCAAGGCAATGTCGCAGGCTTTTTGAACTTCAAATCCTTCAATAATGGCTTTGGCTAAATTCTTTTTTGCATCGGCATTATAGTGGTCGTATATCTCTGCATAATTTGGACTCAAATCAATGCAATAACTACTGCGATTAATGAAGGTGTTTTTTGGACTGTAATATGCATTTTCGTAATTCAAATGGAAGTTCCAATATTTGAATTTTTTCGGAATTTTGAGCATAAACGCTTGCATGCGTTCTGTCGTAATTTTATCGATACTGAATACCCCTAATTGCTGGCAAAAATAAGGTTGATACAAGTACCTAAATCCCCACTTTTTTTTCCAGACCAAGGGCATGACAGCTTCGTAATCACCTAAAATTAGGGCATCCCATCGCTTGCCCGCCATGCTGTTTAAGAAGAAACTATACGGATACACCATACCATTGTAGGCCTTGCTAATACAGGCATCCCACTTGCTTTGGTCAATGTGTTTGTGTTTGATATACCTAATGATTTCCATGGCACCAGAATTTGAATAAGTGGTCAAATTTTTGCCAACCCCTGTGTTGGCTTAAAGACTCATTATGAAATACAAAAGTAAAGGGTATTTGCAATGCTTTGCTGTTTTCTAACCAAGTCTTTGAAGCTTGAATACTTTGTTCGGCATTGAGTTGATGATGTTGTTTGTATGCCACATCCATCACTACAAATGGATGAATATACAAATGAGTGCTTTGGTTCTTACTTACATCAAACCAATAAAACGCTTGCGCGGTTGCGGCGCGGTATCCTGTTGTGTTTGAATATCCCATGCTATGGTCATGTTGTATGCCAATTTCTAAAAGCAATTGATAGCTTTTGGGCAATTGCATTTTTAAAAAATGTTGCCGTGAATGTATGACTTCATGACCAATGATGGTCTCCAAAGTTTGCTTTTGTTTGAGCACCGCCTCTGGGTTTAAAAACGATGCATAGGACGGGTGTATTCCCACTGTATGACCTGCAGCTTTCACTGCTTTGATGAGCTGTTGAAAACGCTTATTTGATGAACTAATGTTTTTATCAAAATTCCCATAAGGGCCAAGTAAAAAAAAGTAATTGGCTTTTAAGGTTGATAAGGTGTCGAACTGTTGTTTGAAGTTGTCATTTGGGTCTGGTTTCAAGCCCAATAAAACAATTGCTCTTTGATACAATTCGGACCATTTAAAACGCAGCAGGTCTTTACCGAAGGCCAAAGTGGTCCTAATCAAACTGCGCCCCTTGTATGCGAAAGCAGCGTCTATATCAATAGTGGCTTTGTGTTCAAATGCTTCCACTTTAAAGTCAGTAGCTTGGTACTTTCCAGTCTTGATCAAATGGCTTTTAAACCCATTGATCCAACTATCAATGATTGGTTTAAAACCAACTGTTTTCAAACATGATTGGTCTGCTTGAAAGCGCCCGTGAACATCATAATCCTCGGTTTGGTATTCTTCGTATCGACTCAGATGAAAGAATACTGCAGCCAAAGCATCTTCCCATGTATTTTCTATAAAATTGAAGTCCTGTAAGCCCAAAAAGTCGTTGTTATTGTATTGATTTTTTGTGCCTTCATCGAATAAAATACCCTGAGCTTTCATTTGACAATCGGCCTTATCTGAACGCACACCGTAGGCCATTAGAAAGTCTAGAGGGCTTAATGGCTCAAAAGTATCCACATATTGGTAATCAATTCCTAAGCGTTGTTTAAACACATAATCCAATGTGTAATCAAGTCTGTTACTGCGCTTTGTGGAATTGAATAGAATCAAAACTTTACTTATCTTTGTTTCCTATTTGCAAATTAACAGATAAATTTTAGAAATTAATGAAAGTTGCTCTTATAACAGGTATTACAGGTCAGGATGGCGCCTACTTAGCTGAGTTCTTATTAAAAAAAGGCTATATGGTGCACGGTATTAAGCGTCGTTCATCATTGTTTAATACAGACAGAATTGATCATTTATACCAAGATCCGCATGTGCCAAATGCACATTTTAAATTGCATTACGGCGATCTGACCGACAGCACGAATTTAATCCGCATCATTCAGGAAACACAACCTGATGAAATCTATAATTTAGCAGCACAATCGCATGTGCATGTAAGTTTTGAAACGCCAGAATACACCGCTAATGCTGATGGTATAGGCACCTTGAGATTGCTTGAGGCCATTAAAATTTGTGGCTTAATCAATAAAACCAAAATCTATCAAGCATCTACTTCAGAATTGTATGGTTTGGTTCAAGCTGTTCCTCAAAGTGAAACCACACCTTTTTACCCACGTTCGCCTTACGCAGTGGCTAAAATGTATGCGTATTGGATCACAGTCAATTACCGTGAAGCTTATAATATTTTTGCTTGTAACGGTATATTGTTTAATCACGAATCGCCCATTAGAGGCGAAACATTTGTGACCAGAAAAATTACCAGAGCCGCTTCAAAAATTGCCTTAGGTCTTCAAGAAAAGTTGTACTTAGGGAACTTAAACAGCAAACGTGACTGGGGACATGCCAAAGACTATGTAGAAGCCATGTATTTAATTTTGCAACAAGATGTTGCAGAAGATTATGTTATTGCCACGGGTGTAACGACTGAAATCAGAGAATTCGCGCGCTTGGCATTCGAATACCTAGGGATACAATTGTCATTCGAAGGCGAAGGTGTTAACGAAAAAGGCATTATTGCTAATGTTGATGAAGCCAAAGCTTCTGCTTTAAAATTAAAAGTGAGCAAGGCTGATATTGGTAGAGAAGTGATTCAAGTGGATCCAAAATATTTTAGACCAACAGAGGTTGATTTGTTGATTGGTGATGCAACCAAATCAAGAACCAAATTGAATTGGACACCTAAACACAGTTTACAAGATTTAGTCAATGATATGATGCAAAGTGATTTGCATTTAATGAAGAAAGACGAATTCTTAAAAGATGGTGGTTTCACAACCATGAGTTATTTTGAATAATGGATTTAGGGGCTAAAATTTTTGTAGCAGGGCACAGAGGCATGGTTGGCAGCGCAGTATACAGAGCGCTCCAGAAAGCAGGCTACAACAATTTATTGGTCAGAACATCAAAAGAACTGGATTTAAGAAACCAAGCAGCTGTAGCAGATTTTTTTGCTAGCGAAAAACCTGACTATGTGTTTTTAGCCGCTGCAAAAGTTGGCGGAATAATAGCCAACAATACTTACAGAGCAGAGTTCATTTATGACAATCTCTGCATTCAAAACAATGTGATTCATCAATCGTATGTTAATGGGGTTAAGAAATTAATGTTCTTTGGCAGCAGTTGTATTTATCCTAAAATGGCCCCTCAACCGCTCAAAGAATCGTATTTGTTGTCAGGGTATTTGGAGTCAACCAATGAGCCATATGCCATCGCGAAAATAGCCGGTATAAAAATGATTGAGGCTTATCGCGACCAATACAATTGTGAGTACATCAGTGTGATGCCAACCAATTTGTATGGCATCAATGATAACTATCATCCTGAAAACTCACACGTAATACCTGCCTTGATTCGCAAGTTTCACGAAGCCAAAGTTCAAGGCAAAGCAACTGTTACTATTTGGGGCAGTGGAACACCCATGCGTGAGTTTTTATTTGCAGATGATTTGGCGTCAGCCGCATTGTATTTGATGAATACATACAACGGTAAACAATTTGTCAATGTTGGGAGCAATACCGATCTAAGCATTAAAGATTTGGCTTTATTGATTCAGAAAGTCATTGGTTTTGAAGGTCGTTTGGAATTTGATACCAGCAAACCAGATGGCACGCCAAAGAAATTAATGGATTCGAGCTTTTTGAATGAATTGGGCTGGCGACACAGCACCGAACTCGAAGCCGGTATTCAATTGGCTTATGCTGATTTTTTAAGCCATCAGGCCTAAAACGTGGCAATATTTTTGTTTCTAATTAAGTTGATATACTATGAAAAAGTGGATTAAAATGCTCGGCATCTCCTTTGGGGTGTTGTTGTTGATTTTGTTGGTATTGCCTTTTGTGTTTAAAGGCAAAATCATACAAGCGTTGAAAACTGGCATCAATCAATCTGTAGAAGCCAAGGTTGATTTTTCGGATCAAATAGACTTGAGCTTGATCAGCAGTTTTCCGAATTTAAAATTGGGCATTCATGATCTGTGTATTGTTGGCAAAGATTCTTTTAGTCAAGACACTTTGGTTCAAATGCCAACTTGCGAAGTGGTGATTGATATCCTATCTGTCATTAAGGGCGAAAACTATACCATCAGAAAAGTTTATTTAGAGCAACCCAATCTGCATTTATTGGTCTTAGCAAGTGGTAAAGCCAATTGGGATATTTCAAAACCTGACAGCAGCGCAGAACAAACTTCAAGTTCAAATTTCAAATTGAGCTTAAAACAATTGTCCATCAAAAATGCCCACTTGGTATACGACGATAAAAGCCTTGGCTTTAATATGCAATTGCATGATTTTAACCATTCATTAAGCGGTGATTTTACCCAAGACAATTTTGATTTATTGACCCATACCGAAGTTCAAAAACTCAGTATGAGTTATGCAGGGATGCCTATTTTATATAACATTAAAACAGCTATTGATGCTGAGTTGGGCATGGATATGAAGGCCTTTAAATTTGCTTTCAAAGACAATGTCATTCAGTTAAATGATTTGGAATTAGGTGGCGAAGGGTTTATTGATTTAAATGACAACGATATAGATATGGACATTGTTTTCAATACCAAGCAAACAGGTTTCAAGTCATTGATGTCAATTGTGCCGGGGGTGTATCAGAAAGATTTTAAAGCGGCAACTGCCAAGGGTCAATTTGCATTGAATGGATATATGAAGGGTAAAATGACAGATACCCAAATGCCCGATTTTGGCTTAAGCCTTAAAGTGAATGATGGTTATTTTAAATATGCTTCAATGCCCAGCGCAATTGATAAAGTTGCCATTGATTTAAAGGTTGATAGCAAGGGGATGCAACCTGATTTGACTACAATTGATTTGAATCAGTTCTATGCTGTGTTTGCCAAACAAACTGTATCTGCTCAGCTATTGGTCAGACAACCCGTG
Organism: Flavobacteriales bacterium; assembly: GCA_040379725.1. Lineage (GTDB taxonomy): Bacteria > Bacteroidota > Bacteroidia > NS11-12g > UBA955 > JABMMZ01. The sequence continues at coordinate 730 of JBEIKN010000009.1, read as the reverse complement.
AGCAATCCCAGCATCAAAGGGCATATAAAAGCCAACGTTGATTTAAAGGCTGTTCAGGCTTTTGTGCCGCTTGAAGCAGGGACTCAATTGAGCGGTCTGCTTAATGCAGATGTGGTATTTGATGGCCGTGTATTGCCTTTGCAAGCCGGAAAATACGATCAGTTCAAGGCAGTAGGTACTATTCAGATGAGCGGTTTAAATTATACATCAGCTGCCTTCAAACAGGGATTGGCTTTGGATATGAGCACGGTAGTGAGTCCGCAACAATTTAACCTTCAACAATTAAAAGGTCATATTGGAATGACGGATATACAGTGCACAGGTCATTTAGACAATGTATTTGCTTATGCCTTTAACGACGAAGGGTTAAAAGGTCAGTTCAATTTACAATCTAATTACATGAATGTGAATGAATTTTTAAGTCCTAATGAAACCAGTCAAAAAGCACCTGAACCAACTGATAGTATTGCGCTGAATGCTTTTGAAGTGCCAGCCAATATAGACTTTGATTTTGCTGCTCAAATCAATGAAATGATTTACGATCATTACACCTTAAAACAGGTGAAGGGACAAATTATGGTTAAAGACCAACAATTGTATTTAAAAGATTTGCAATTGCAAACGCTAGGTGGCCAAATGGCATTAAACGGTGTATATGACTCTAAGATGCCCAAATATCCATTCAGTCAAATGGATTTTAAACTCAATGGATTGGATATCATTCAAACCT
>JBEIKN010000008.1:0-18867 GCA_040379725.1 Flavobacteriales bacterium | reverse complement strand
TATTTTGTATTTCTTGCCACTCTGCTTTTGGGTCAGAATAACTATTGATGCCAGCACCGGCATATAACATTAGCTGTCCCATATACACATCAGCACACCTTAAATTGACATAATATTCAAACCCTACATCAGAACTAATGCCTAAAAACCCGGCATACCAAGCTCGATTGTATTGCTCATATTGATTGATAAAAGCCATTGCAGGCGCATAAGGCCATCCACAAACCGCCGATGTTGGATGCAATTGTTTAGCCATTAACTGGTCTTTAATTAAACCCTGAGATTGTATTCTATATTGTGTTTGTAAATGAAATAATTTACCGGCCTTTACTGAGTGACTATCCGATTTTTCAAAGGTATAATTGGACTGTAAAAGCAAAGCATCAATATACCCTGTAATTTGCTCGTGCTCTAATGTTTCCTTGTGTGTAAAAACATTGTCCATTGAAGTGCCTCCTAGCGCCATTGTTTGTAACACATCGCCATGTAACGACATCAGTAATTCAGGACTAGCACCAATCATTACTTTGCCTTGGTATGATATTAAGTATACAAAGGCGGCTGTATGCGACAACAATTGCTTAAACGCACTTGACAGAGGCGTTGTTGTATTGATCAAACTTCGGGTAGATAATACCACTTTGTCAAATTGAGCTTGTTTTATAGCTTGTTTGGCCAATTCAACCATATTGACATAATCGGATTCAGTGTGGGTTGAATTTCCTGAATTCACAGGCAAAATCAATGCATCAATTTGTTGTTCAGCATCTGACCATTCACAGGCAATTATTTGACCTTTAATTTGATGTTCGTGCTGTTCTGGGTCAAAGGGCATAACATGAAAAACAGCCGAACCTGAACCAGGCAAAAACTGATACAATTGACCCTCATTTGGCCGCTTAAAAAAAACAAGTGTTTGCTCCAATCTAATTTATTTTTGACGGGGAATAACGGCCATGGTTAAACGACTTATGTGTACGAGTTTACCGGCCTCATTGTCTATTTTAATTTCCCAAACCTGTGTTGTATTGCCAATGTGTATAGGTTTTGCAATCGCCGTGACAGATTCACCTTCCATAACAGGTCTGATGTGGTTGCCATTCAAATCGAGGCCTAAAGCTACCCATTGCTTACGATCAAACACCAGATTTGCTGCCATAGAACCAACACATTCTGCTAAGGCCAAACTGGCACCGCCATTTAACATTCTGAGTGGTTGAACTGTTCGAGGCGTTACCGGCATTTTTGCTTTTAAATAATCAGAACCCAGTTCAACAAATTCAATGTTGAGGTATTCAACCATAGTATCCTTACAATAGGCATTCAGCTCTTCAAGCTTTATATTTGCAGGGTCATAAAAAATGGAACTCATAAATCATCAATTCAACGCGAAGATAGGTAAAACGATTCATTTGATTCGGCATGGACAGACCGATTTCAACAAGCGCAACATCATTCAAGGCAGTGGCATTAACAGCGACTTAAACGAACAAGGCTTGGCGCAAGCGGCGGCCTTTTATGAGCACTTTAAAACCCAAGGTTATCACCACATTTATACCTCAGAATTGAAAAGAGCCATACAGAGTGTTCAGAAATTAATAGATAGTGGCATTCCGCATACGGCATTAAGTGCCTTTAATGAAATTAATTGGGGTATCATGGAAGGCAGAGAAAGTTCGGATTCAACAGCAGCGTTGTTTGCCGCGACTATTTCAGAATGGCAAAAAGGCAATATTCACCATGCAATAGAAGCTGGCGAAACGCCCTACGACATGTATCAGCGACAAGCGCAAGGATTATCAAGTGTTTTGGCGAAAGATCACGAAGACAAAATTCTTATTTGCATGCATGGCAGAGCCATACGCAGTTTTTTATGCTTACTAACTCAAACGCCATTACATCAGATGGAACAATGGGATCACAGTAATCTATGCCTCTACGAGTTGGTATTTAATGGTAAAACCTTTGATGTAAATATTGCTAACTCCACACTGCACTTGAAATCAGTACAATCTTGAGATTTCATTTACCCGATTAGCGTCAAGCTTTAAAAAGGTAAACAACAACATACTGAAACTGATCAATGAAGATCCGCCATAACTCATAAATGGCAATGGAATACCAATCACTGGCAATAAGCCTATGGCCATTCCAATATTGATAAAGAAATGGAAAAACAGAATGGATGCAGTGCTATAGCCAAATACTCTACTAAATTCATTTTTTTGGCGTTCTGCCAAATAGTATACGCGACCAATTAACAACAGATAAACAAGCACAAACAAAGTAGATCCTAGAAAACCATATTCCTCGCCCACCGTACAAAAAATAAAGTCTGTATGTTGCTCAGGAACAAGTTTTGCTTTTGTTTGGGTACCATTATTAAACCCATTTCCAGTCCAACGGCCAGCGCCGATACTGATTTTAGACTGTCGCACATTATAACTGTAATCCCTTTTAGATTCTTTTTTATCCGTAACCTCAGCTTTTTTGAATTTAAAAATGCTAAATCCCTTTGACTTCTTGACGTAATATTCATCAACGTCTTGATTCAAGGTCACAAGAATTCTTTGCTGTTGATGCGGTTTAAGAATGCGGGCGAACACGTAATCTAAACTTAAAATGTACACCGAGGAACTCACAAAAACGATGATGGCCAACCAAAACAATTGCTGTTTTTTTCGCGCCAAATAGACCACCAACACAGACAATACAGCTAGAGTAATGATGATGCTGATTGAAGGCAAAAGTATGGTTAAAACAAACAAGGTTACCATATACATGACCAATACCAGCCACCAACCGGACAAGCCCTCTCTAAAAAGTACCAGAATAAAACAGGTAAACACCAATGCAGATCCTGTATCGTTTTGCAAAAGGGTTAACAACATTGGAAAACCAATAATGCTAAGCGCAATCAATACGTTTCTTCGCCCTTCAAATGAAATATCGAAAGTGCCTAAGAACTTTGACAAAGCAAGGGCTGTAGCATACTTTGCAAACTCAGAGGGTTGTAATTTAAAAGATCCTATTTTGAACCAAGCTTGTGCGCCTTTATTAAATGACCCTGTAGCCAACAACACCATCAAAAGCCCAATAATGAGTATATATATACCGTAGGCAGAAAAATTAAAGAATTTAAAATCTGTTAAAAGGATTAAAAACACTATGACTGCACTGACACCTATAAACAATATTTGTTTACCATACTCTTTTGAAAAATCCAGTTTCAGGGCTTCTTCAACACCAGAGTTGGCCGAATAAATATTGATGGCACCAAAAATGACAATCAAAATATACAGGATAACCGTCAACCAATCGATATGTAATTTTTCTTCCATTAGTCGCCAATCTTTGATTGAAGTGAATCTTTTGCTGAGCTACCAACTAAATTGGCTTTGAGCATTCGGTTTAACATATCAGGTTTAGCACTTGGCAATCCTCTGTTTTTAGACAAATACCTTTCAATCATTAAGTTGGCAATTGGCGCAGCATAATCGGCGCCGAATCCACCGTTTTCAACGATGACACAAATAGCAATTTGAGGATTTTCGCGCGGTGCAAAAGCAATAAAAATAGAATGGTCTTTACCATGAGGATTTTGAGCCGTTCCGGTTTTAGCACAGATGGTTATGCCAGGGATGCCAGTATGTCCTGCCGTTCCGCCAGGAATACAAACATTGGCCATACCAGCAACTACGGTATCAAAATACATTTTATTGACCATACAATAATGGCGTTGCGCAAAAGCTGTAGGCACCATATGCTTATCGCCGATAGAGCGCACAACATGTGGTGTATAAAAATACCCTCTATTCCCAATTATACAAGCCATGTTTGCCATTTGCAATGGTGTTAAACCGATTTGACCCTGACCAATTGACATTGAAATGACATTTGACGAGCGCCAATTCTTCCCAAACTCGCGTTCAAAATAACTTGGTTTTTTCACAATACCTTTGGACTCTTCTGGCAGATCAATCCCTGTTAATGTGCCTATTCCAAAACTATTAAGGTATTGCGTCCATTTGACATAGGCATCTTGTACCGAAGGGTATTTTGGATTATCCAATATGCTTCTGTAGACAAAACAATAATAGGCATTACAACTTTTTGTGATACTGTTTTTCAGGTCTAAAGGAGAACCATGAGCATGACAGCCAACAGTGATAGAGCCCATATGATAACCGCCCGAACACGGGTATTTGGTATCTGGGGTCAGTACCCCTTCTTGCATACCAATTAAGGCCTGAATGGTTTTAAATGTTGAACCAGGAGGATAAGGCGCTTTTAATGCACGATTAAACAAAGGCTTTATTGGATCAAGTAACAAGGCAGCAAAGTTTTTATTTCTGCGTTGGCCTACCAATAAATTTGGGTCATAGTTGGGGCTGTTGACAATACTTAAAACCTCGCCAGTTGAAGGCTCAATGGCCACAATAGAACCAATTTTATTGGCAAGTAATTTCTCGCCAAAAACTTGTAAATCTAAATCAATAGAAGAAATGATGTTGTCGCCGGCAAAAGGCAAACTATCAAATTTACCTCCGGCAAAACTACCTTGTGTTTTACTGAATTTGTCTACTAAAACAACCTTTTTACCTTTATGACCTCTAAGGTAAACTTCGTAGGATTTTTCGATACCAGTGATCCCTTTGGTGTCCCCTGGTTTGTAGTATTTATCTTGTTCTAATTGTTTTTCGGTGACTTCACCCATATACCCTAAAAGATGCGCTGCACCATTGATGTTGTAGCGTCTATCAATTTTAGTTTCTATATAGAATGCTGGATATTGGTACAAGACTTCCTGCAAGCGGGTGTACAAATGGAAAGGTAGGTTTTTGTAAATCACAGAAGGTTCTCTGGGATTGTACTTTGAAGCTTTCTTCAGTCTTTTGTTAAACTCATTGGTATCTAACATCAATTCATGACACAAAGCCATTTTGTCAAAGTCTTTCGCTTTTTGTGGCACCACCATCAAATCATACACCGCATCGTTGTATACCATTAGTTTACCATAACGGTCTACAATAGTGCCTCGGGCCGGATATATGGTTATATCGTTGGAACCATATGCTTGCGCTTTGTAGTAATTACTCGTATCTACGATTTGAAGGAAAAATAGACGGATAATGAATACTATGCCCACTAAAACCAGCATGGCCAATAGTATAAACAACCTTCTACTTTTATCCATAATTAGTTTCTAGATGGTTTGTAAAGCAGATTTTCGAGCAGTAGAATTAAGGCAAAAGTGATCAGTGAACTGCTAATGGTTGAAGGAATGATTCGCGTAAAGAAATTGTGCCCTAGGCCATTGATCCATAAAAACAGTAAATGATACAAGCCAATAAAGACAAGGAAATAGATCCATTTCCAAGAACTGCCTTTTTTAGACGTCCATATTTGATTGTCTTCAATTCTGGCGCCAATAGCATTGTCAATATCGCGGGTTGAATAATGTCTAACAAAACCAATCAAGGTACTGACGGCCGCATGTTCACCCCATGACTGAAAAAAGACATCGAATAAAAACCCTGCTGCAAATGCAATGACAATCATCCAGGCATGAGACATAGATGGGGGCAAAAAGAGCAAGAACATTATGATCAATTGGGGTTGAAATAAAAACGCCCAAGTATTGCCTATAAAAATATTGTTGAGCAAAAACAACTGAATAACGACTATCAGGACATACAAAGCCAAGAATCTAAATACAGACAATATCATGAGTGTTCAGTGGATTTTTTATTGAGTTCTGATTCTAATTTTTCAATCTCGTGTTTGAATAAATCAATCACAATGTATACCGTTTGGATTTTTCCAAAATTAACAGATGATTTAATTTTTGCTTGATAGAATGTCTCGCTGGGTTTGGTTTTTAAACTTTCAATGACACCAATTGAAATGTTCTCAGGAAAGTTCTTAGAATACGGACTTGTTACAATGTGGTAGCCAACTTTTAGCGCTTCGTATTTGTTGATGTTCTCTAGATTGAGATAGTTAGGGTCTTTACCATCCCATACAACCGTACCTTTGGTATCGTTCATTTCTTTGATTTTAGGTACAATTTTAAATCCTTGCGTATTCAATACAGATACAGCCACTGAATAGTTATCTGAGACTTCGACGATTGTACCAACAACACCCTCCGGAGAAAACACGCCCATGCCTTTTTCTATGCCTGAACTAAAACCTCGGTTTAAGGTAATATAATTGTTCTGGCGATTGGTTGAATTGGTAATAACTTGAGCTGGAAAATACTTGTAACGTTGCTTGAACACAGTATCATGTACCTCGAATATTTTTTTGGACTCTACCACATAATTGGTCTTTAATTTTCGACGCAATTCAAGGTTTTCATTGTACAAAGCTTCATTCTTAGACATCAAACCAAAATAATCAAAAATAGAACTGTTCCATTCATGAAAGGCCATGCTTAACTGACGCGTATTGGAATAGTAAAAAGCTGTTTGATAAACATTAAAGCGAACAATCGCAATGATGCTCAATAATTCAAGCGACAAAAACAACAAAACATGCAACTTGCTTTTGAGGTACTTGAATACGGAATTCATCTATCAAGAATTCATTAAGAATTTGAATTTACCAATATTTTTAAGTGCAATACCAGTACCTCTTACAACTGCTCTAAGGGGATCGTCCGCAATATGAACCGGCAATTTGGTTTTAGCAGCTAAACGCTTGTCAAGACCTCTTAACAAGGCGCCACCACCTGTAAGGTATATACCAGTTTGATAAATATCTGCAGCCAATTCTGGCGGCGTATTTTCAAGGGCTTTTAAAATGGCTTCTTCAAGTTTCACAATGGATTTGTCTAATGACAAAGCTATTTCAGAATAAGACACAAATACTTGTTTAGGAATACCTGTCATTAAGTCACGACCATAAACCGCGTAATCTTCTGGCGGATTATCCAATTCCGTTAAAGCTGAACCCACATGTATTTTGATTTTCTCAGCAGTACGCTCACCACACAACAAATTGTGTTGACGTTTCATGTACTCTGATATGTCCATGTTAAATTCATCACCGGCAACTCTGATGGATTGGTCACAAACAATACCACCTAGCGCAATAACTGCAATCTCACTGGTACCGCCTCCGATATCAATCACCATATTGCCCATTGGCTCTGTTACATCGATTCCTATACCAACAGCAGCAGCCATAGGTTCGTGAATCATGTAGACTTCTTTACCACCTGCTCTATCAGCACTGTCTTTAACGGCACGTTTTTCTACTTCGGTTATGCCAGAAGGTATGCAAATCACCATGCGCAATTGAGGGGAAAAGGCGCCTCCAGACTTATTGATTTTTTTAATCATCCCTCTGATCATGTGTTCTGCAGCTTGAAAATCCGCAATTACACCGTCTTTGAGGGGACGAATGGTTTTAATGTTGTCATTCTCTTTTCCATACATTTGCATGGCTTCGTGACCAATGGCTATCACCTTACCGGTGCTTCTTTCCATAGCGATAATAGACGGCTCATCTACTACCACTTGGTCTTTGTGAATGATCAGGGTGTTGGCAGTACCTAAATCGATTGCCAATTCCTGAGTAAAAAAATTAAACCATCCCATCGTATTGAATTGAAAGTTATTAGAGTTGCAAAATAAAAACAAATTCAACAAACTTCACTTTTTTTTTCACCTTTTTTTAAAAATTAAATCTGACGCAAATTCAATCATGGCATAAATTTTGCTCACTTCTGTGCGAAAATGGAAACTCATATAGCATCTCAAATGGTTAAAAGAAAGCCAGGAAGGCCTTCAACAAATGTATCAAGAAGAAAAGAAATTTTAGAAAAAGCAACGGATTGTTTTATTCAGTATGGTTTTAACAAAACCACATTAGATGAAATTGGAGAGGCAATTGGATTCAATAAAGCAGCCTTGTATTATTACTTTAAAAACAAAGAAGAATTATTTGTTCAGGTGGTCCATAACCAATTGAGCATTGGTCTTGACAAAGTAAAAAACGACATCAACAGCATTCAAGTTCCTGAAGAAAAACTACTAAGTTACTTGAAAACTCGAACAGAATTGTACGCCAATTTAATTCGATTAACCAGTTTATCAAACGAAAATATCCTCGATTTGAACTCTACATTCGAAGAAATTTATCTGCCATACAAAAAAGGTGAGATTGCTTTTATGAAAAGTGTTTTAGCTCAATTAAATGCCGCAAAAACAGATGCAGAATTAGAAAATTTTGCTGAACTCATTTTAGACTTGGTCAACTCAATGGGATTGTCTGCATTTTTAGTTAAAAAAATCAATATACATGGCAATGCATTAGAGGCTTATAATCAAAAGAAAAACGCCATCGTTAAATTGATGCTAGAAGCATTTATTGCTTCAAAATAAATGTCATAAAAATAGTTGATATTGCAGACCTCTATGAGAGGTCTGTTTTATTTTATATGCATTTCAATTGGGCTAATAGCTTGTCAAAACAACCCAAGCCCACTAAAGGGTAAACCCAAACAAATGCCGCATTTAACCATCATTTGTTTTAATGGCTATGAGGTAACCGAGGCCCGCAAATTGGGTAAAGTACTAAACACTTATTATGGTCTGATCATAGATAGCATAAGACAAGATCAATTACCGGCATTTGCACATTATAAGCCGCGCAATCGTTACCTAGCAGACTCACTATTGAAATACCTAAAACAGTATACAGTTAAATCAAACTATGTATTGGGTTTATGCCACGTTGATATTGGCCACCAACAAGGCAATGTTAGAGACTATGGTATTTTTGGTTTAGGGCATCAACCAGGACTTTGTACAGTAGCATCTGATTTTAGGATAAAGCGATCTAAACAAGTCCATAATTATGCAAGCGAATTTTCTTGCATGAACAATGTTGTTAGACATGAATTAGGACACAATTTTGGATTATCTCATTGCAATAACAGCAATTGTTTAATGTCTGCAGCCAATGGCAGTATCAAGTCCATTGTCAGTGGATATAAGACCTTGTGTCAGAAATGCCATGACAAGATTTACTAGTGTATTAAGACAACAAACTTAACAAAGCATCCGCAATGCGCTCAGTGCTTTTGCCATCCCATAATGGTGGAATCTGTCCTGCTTTAAATTGACCATTGATGATGTCTTGCATATTTTTATTGAGGTCTTGCAACGTATAGGGCACCAAAACATTGCTGCCAATATCTATGGTACTAGGTCTTTCTGTGTTGTTGCGCAGGGTTAAACACGGCACTTGCCTGAAGGTCGTTTCTTCTTGAATGCCACCACTATCCGTTACTACAAATTTGCATTGAGCCGTTAATTTTTGAAAAGCAAAATAGTCAAGCGGTTCAGTAAAAATCAATCCCTCAAGGTGCTCAATAGACGACCACAAATCATATTGTTTTAAACGGCTCACGGTTCGTGGATGAATCGGGAAAACCAATTTAAATTGTTTGCATATGAGGTGAATCATGTCAATCAAGATTACCAAGCCTTCTTTTGTATCGACATTGGATGGCCTGTGCATGGTCATTAACACATATTTTGATGGTTCTAAATTTAACAGCTCCAGAATTGGGCTTTTATCAACTTCTGATTGAAATTCAACCAGACTATCTATCATCGTATTCCCAACAAAATAGACGTTACTATCAGGCTTACCCTCTGCTTTTAAATGGTCTAATCCGCTTTGTTCAGTGACAAAAAACACATCTGAAATTTCATCTGTAAGCAAGCGGTTAATTTCCTCAGGCATAGCTCTATCAAAGCTTCTCAATCCACTTTCTAAATGTGCCACTTTAATGCCCATTTTATTACCAGTTAACGCCGCTGCAAATGTGCTATTGACATCTCCCACTACCATTAACACATCAGGTTGATAGGTCAAACAAACTTGTTCTAAACCCAGCATGACTTGAGCCATTTGATGCGTTGGTGTCCCCTGTCCTATATTGAGCATAAAGTCAGGTCTTAAATCAAATTGATCAAAAAACACTTGGCTCATTTTTTCGTCAAAGTGCTGCCCTGTATGCACAAACTTAACTTCTAAATTAGGGTAGTTTGCAATCACCTTTTTAAAGCGGGTTACTTTGATGAAATTAGGTCTAGTGCCAACAACTATTAGGATTTTTTTCAAAATATTTCAGGAATTATACTTTGCGAAATTAAGATAAATCTAACTTTAATCCACATTTATGAGTTTTTCAGTACCTTTGCAGACTTCATAAACCAATCAAAAGCAATGTTGAACATCGTATTATTTGGACCTCCAGGTGCTGGCAAAGGCACCCAATCTGAAAAACTTGTTAACCAATACCAATTGGTACATTTATCGACTGGCGATATTTTCAGATTCAACATGAAAAACAACACAGATCTTGGTCAATTGGCTAAGTCCTATATTGACAAAGGCAACCTGGTTCCTGACGAAGTGACCATTAATATGCTAGAAGCCGAAGTTGAAAAACATCCTGATGCCAAAGGCTTTATTTTCGATGGTTTTCCGAGAACTACTGCACAAGCCATTGCATTGGATACCTTTTTGAGTTCAAAGCAAACAAGTATATCACTTATGTTGGCTTTGTCTGTGAGCGAAGATGAGTTAATTAAACGTCTTTTATTGAGAGGAAAAGACAGCGGAAGAGCTGATGACAGCGATGAAGCTATTATTCGCAACCGTATTGCTGTTTATAACGAGCAAACCGCAGTTGCTGCAGAATTCTACAACAAACAGAACAAATTTCACAACATCGATGGCGTAGGTAGTATTGATGAAATCTTTACACGATTACAAAACGTCATTAATCAACACCAACAAGCCCAATAATTTAAGCCCATGGATTCCAATTTTATTGACTATGTAAAGATATTTTTTCGCAGTGGTAAAGGCGGAAAGGGCAGCGCACATTTCCATAGAGCCAAAGGCTTGCCAAATGGCGGTCCTGATGGCGGTGATGGTGGCAAAGGTGGCGACATTAGACTTAGAGGCAATGCACAACTTTGGACACTCCTGCATTTAAAATACCGTAAACACATTCACGCAGAAAATGGCATAGGTGGCGGTTCAGCTTTGTGTACTGGCGCATCAGGCAAAAATGAAATCATCGAGGTGCCGCTTGGCACCATTGCCAAAGATGAAGAAACTGGCGAAGTCTTATTTGAAATCACCAAAGATGGCGAAGAGAAAGTACTTTTAAAAGGTGGTAGAGGCGGACTTGGCAATGCCCACTTTAAAACACCAACCAAACAAGCGCCCACATACGCCCAACCAGGCGAAGACGGCATTGAGGGTTGGAAGATTTTAGAACTAAAAGTATTGGCAGACGTTGGTTTAGTTGGATTCCCTAATGCAGGCAAGTCCACATTGTTATCGGTGATGTCTGCCGCTAAACCTAAAATTGCGAACTATCCTTTTACTACCCTAGTGCCAAACTTAGGCATGGTTGAATACCGCGATTACCGTTCGTTTGTAATGGCTGACATTCCAGGTATTATCGAAGGAGCTCACGAAGGTAAAGGCATAGGCATTCGCTTTTTAAAACACATTGAACGCAACGCTTTATTATTGTTTTTAATCCCTGCAGATGCTGCAGACATCAAAAAAGAGTACAAAATATTGTTAAATGAACTCAAAGCATTCAATCCTGAATTGCTTGAGAAAGAGCGCTTAGTGGCCATCACCAAATGCGACATGCTTGACGATGAATTGATCGCTCTAATGAAAAAGGATTTGAAAACATTAAAACCAATCTTTATATCATCGGTATCAGGCTTGAACATACAAGAACTCAAAGACAAGCTTTGGGACAAAATCAAACACGGTAAAGAAGAGTGGCTAGAGGGATTTGGAGGGTTTAGGGGTTAGGGGTTAGAGATAATGTGCGCATTTTTTTACACCTCCCTGTACCAAGAAAGTTTAAAAAATCAACACAAAAATATTTAAAGTTTATTCCTTCACGAAGCTGTAGGCGGTAGAGCCTGCTTGGCTTTGAATCATGACGGTGTATAATCCTGAATGGAAATTTTGACAATCAAGACTTAATTGACCATTGAATGCTTGGGCATGAACAACCTGACCCATTGGGTTTAGCACGGTCAATTGACCTTCTTGTAATAAAGCATTCTGAATGTTTAAAATGTCTTTCACTGGATTTGGAAATACTTTCATGGATTGAAACAAGTTTGAACGCACACTGCCTTCAGCCCAAGCTTCAAAAAATATGACCACATCGACAAAATTTAAAGGCGTTCTTTTGTTGTAAATTCTTACAGTCATTGACCCATCGCCTGCCTTATCTTTAGCATACAAATGGAATGAAAACACACCAGTATCTCCAACGTTAGTGAAGGCACAAGTATCTTGATCAGTTGTTGGTGGTTTGCAAGCATTGATATCACAAACTGCTGTTTCCCAACTAGGGTCAGCTTTAACGACATTTAAACGTTTCCAAACTAGGGTATCAATACCCATGCTCTTACTTCTGATGATGGTGTGTGCATTGATATCAGAAAAACCATTGCTGGTTTTAGCTGCATAACCATAGGCATATAAAGTATCTTCGTCAATTGAGAATTGAGCTTGAGCTTGATAAGCAGTAATCAAACAAATGATGAGGGTAAGTCTTCTTAACATATTACAAATTTAAGTTTAATTATTTGATTTTAAAACTGATGTCTAAACTCTTAACTGAATGGGTGAGCATACCCAATGATATAAAGTCTACACCTGCATCAGCATATGATTTAATGTTGTGAAGGGTGATGCCACCAGAAGCTTCGGTCTCACAACGACCTTGAATAATGTCTACAGCTTGCTTGGTCACTTCTGGGCTGAAATTATCCAGCATAATGCGTTGAATGGGTAACTCTTTAAGCGCATCTTCAACATCTTGAATGTTCCTTGCTTCAACTTCAATACCCAAACTCAATTCTTGGTCTTTTAAGTATTGCTTGGCCAATTGAATGGCAGGCCTAATGCCTCCTGCTACATCAATATGATTGTCTTTGAGCATAATCATATCATACAAACCAAAACGATGATTGTGCCCTCCACCTACCAATACTGCCCATTTTTCAAGGACCCTCAAATTGGGTGTTGTTTTTCTGGTATCTAAAATTCTGGTATGCGTGGAGGCTAAAATTTCAACTGCGTTGTGGGTAGTGCTTGCAATGCCACTCAATCGTTGCATGATGTTTAAAAGCAAACGCTCACTTTTAAGCAAGGCTTGTGCATTGCCACTGACTTCAAATCCAATTTCGCCTGATTCGACCCAATCCCCATCTTGTTTATACAACTGAATGTCACAATTAGGGTCATTTAACTTTAATATGGTTTGAGCAATGAGTAATCCTGCAACAATGCCCCGGTCTTTAAATAAGAGTTTAGCTGTGCTTTTTCGTTGTGCATCCATGCAAGACAATGACGAATGATCGCCACTGCCAACATCTTCTTTTAATGCTGATTTTATGATATGAATGACTTCAGGCAATTGACTGATGTCAGGAAATGTTGGTTTCATGAAGCTGTTAAATGATTACTCTATTTTCAAATCCGAAATGCTACTGACACCATTGTTAGTTGTGGTAGAAACGGACACCCTGTAGGTTTTAACCTTTGTGTTTAAACTGATGATGTATAATGACTGGTTGGTCCCAATGACTTGATGCACCAAACCAGCAGAACTAACAGTGTTTTGCTTGAAAAATTGTTCTAAAGCTGTTTTCGCTTCCTCTTTGGTTTTACTCCCTGTTACTGAAGGTAATGCCAGATAAACTGATTTGCCAAATTTGTTGGCGATGTCTGTTGCGTTGCCATTTTGAAATGCCGTCACTAATTGTGTCGATAAATCATGTGAATGCGCCATAGCAAACTGAGCAGTCAAAGTTGCAAGGACCAATACAATTGCTTTCATAGTATAAAGTTTATCAGAAATCATGCCAAGCCTAATCAACACAAATGTACTGATTTACTTGAATTTTTTTAATTGTTGTTTAAGTGCTTCGATTTGATCTCTATATCGGGCAGCTTCAATGAACTCCATTTCTTTTGCAGCCCTTTGCATAGATCGCTCTGTTTCTTTAATGGCCTTTTCGAGTTCTGTTTTACCCATGTATTCAAAAACAGGGTCGGCTACGGCCATATCAGCCATTGCTTGATTATAGGCCTGCTGCTCTGGCAGTCGTTTAGCATCAGCAACACTGGTTTCTTTCAAAATTTGATCTTTTGATTTTAACACGGAGGTTGGCGTAATACCATGTTGCTTGTTATAATCCATTTGAATCTGTCTTCTTCGATCAGTTTCTTCAATGGTTTTTTTCATGCTGTCCGTGATGCGATCAGCATACATAATCACTTTACCATTTTCGTTACGGGCCGCTCTTCCAATGGTTTGCACCAAGCTGGTTACACTTCTAAGAAAGCCTTCTTTATCTGCATCTAATATGGCCACAAAACTCACTTCTGGCAAATCCAATCCTTCACGCAAGAGATTGATACCAATCAACACATCAATCACGCCTAGCCTAAGATTTCTTAATATTTCTACCCGGTCCAAGGTTTTGACTTCGCTATGAATATACTGGCACTTTATACCCAAATTGCCCATGTATTTGGCCAATTCTTCGCTCATACGTTTGGTCAGCGTAGTCACCAAAACCCTTTCACCTTTTTTAACCCGTTTATCAACCTCATCCAACAAATCATCCACCTGCGTAGCACATGGTCTTACTTCTATTATTGGATCCAACAATCCAGTTGGTCTAATCAATTGTTCAACCACTACACCTTCAGAAGCTTGAATTTCAAAGTCTGCTGGGGTAGCACTGACATAAATCACTTGGTTAATGAGTGCTTGGAATTCTTCCCACTTAAGTGGTCTATTGTCCATGGCAGCGGGCAATCTAAAACCATATTCCACCAAATTGATTTTTCTGGCTCTGTCGCCACCATACATGGCTTTGATTTGCGGCATGCTCACATGGCTTTCGTCAACCACCAATAAGTAATCTTCCGGAAAATAATCCAACAAACAAAACGGGCGCTCACCTGCTTGTCTGCGGTCCATGTAGCGGCTGTAATTTTCTATACCACTACAATAACCCAATTCGCGCATCATCTCTAAATCAAAATTGACCCGCTCTTCGAGTCGCTTAGCGTCTAAATGTTTGCCCTGCTCCTTAAAAAAGGCGATTTGGGCCACCAAATCATCTTGAATTTGATGTATGGCTTCATGCAATTGTTCCTTTGGCGATACATAAATATTAGCAGGATAAATAGCAATGTCTTGATGCTCCGCAATCTGCTGACCTGTCGCAGGATCAAAAGACTGAATCTCTTCTATTTCGTTACCAAAAAAAGAGACCCTGTAAGCATAATCGTTGTAAGCTAAATTAATGTCTACTGTATCGCCTTTGACCCTAAAATTCCCGCGATTAAAATCTTGAGTAGTTCTCGAATACAAACTATTTACCAATTGGTGTAAAAAAGCATTGCGGGCAATGATTTGTCCTTTGCTTACTCGAATGATGCTCTCCTTATAATCAGAAGGATTCCCTGCGCCATATATACAGCTAACAGAGGCCACTATGATCACATCACGTCGACCACTCAATAAAGTAGAAATGGTCTTAAGACGCATCTTCTCAATTTCATCATTGATGCTCAAATCCTTCTCAATGTAGGTGCCTGTAGTAGGGATAAATGCCTCAGGTTGATAATAATCGTAGTAACTTACAAAATACTCAACCGCATTAGAAGGAAAAAAATGCTTGAATTCACTGTAAAGCTGAGCCACAAGCGTTTTGTTGTGGCTTAACACCAATATTGGACGGTTTACAGACTGAATCACATTGGCAATCGTAAAGGTTTTACCACTGCCAGTTACCCCTAAAAGTGTCTGAGCTCTAATGCCTTGGTTCAAACCTTTGACCAGCAGATCAATGGCCTGTGGTTGATCTCCTGTAGGTACAAAAGGCGCTATTAATTCAAAATTAGACAATTAAGCTTGCTCTAATCTAAAGCGCTCGCGTTTGAATTCCGAAAATGCAAGTGGATTCGCTCTCAATGCATCTTCATGGTTTCTTTGATGATGGATTTTGATGGCCTCAAACATGGCATTCATAAAACTCAATGATGATGCAATGCCTTTGCCAGTAATATCATAGGCTGTTCCATGATCTGGACTGGTTCTTGGCACGGATAAACCTGCTGTATAATTTACGCCATCATCAAAGGCCATTGACTTAAATGGAATTAAACCTTGATCGTGATACATGGCCAATACCATATCAAATTGCTGGTATTGTTTCATGCCAAAAAAAGCATCGGCACTGTATGGGCCCAAACAGAAAATCTGTTCTTGTTTTGCAGCCTCAATAGCCGGAATAATCACGTCTTGTTCTTCTTTACCCAACTTGCCATTGTCACCACTGTGAGGGTTTAATCCTAGTACTGCAATCTTGGGTTTATTGATACCAAAATCCCTTTTAAGCGTAGCGTTTGCAATGTGTAATTTTGAAAGAATATTCTCTTTAGTAATGGCTGATGCCACCTGACTGATTGGCAAATGTTCAGTAACCAGTCCTACTTTTAAATCATCATTAAACAGCAACATCAAGACATCATTTGCGCCGGTAGCTGTTTTAATGTATCCTGTATGGCCAGTAAAATTTGAGACCGTTTTAACACTTGATTTATCAATTGGGGCAGTTACTATGGCATCTAATTGCTTTTTATTGACATCTAATAGCATTCTATCAATGGCTTTTAAAGCCTCTGCTCCAGCAAGATCTGATGGTTTTCCTAATTGTATTTCAACAGCTTCTTGGTTGCTAGCAATAAGATTCAATTGACCAGCCTTGGCTTCAGAAATATCTTTTATCTGTTGATACATTGGCAACTCTAAATTCAATGCTTTTTTATGAAAAGCAAACGTTTTAGGATTGGCATACAATACCGGCACACAATACTCCATCAACAATGGCGTAGCAAATGCTTTTAGGATCACTTCCATTCCAACACCGTTTGGGTCGCCTTGCGAAATCCCTATTATTGGTAGTTTCATAGTATAATTATTGTTGATTAATATTGGCTAAAAAATCGATCATTAAACGCACACCGACGCCTGTACCCCCCTTAGGTTTATAGGCATCTACCGCATGATTGAATGCAGGACCAGCAATGTCAAAATGCATCCAAGGATAATCCGTAAAATGTTCTAAAAATTTGGCTGCACTGATTTGTCCACCCTCACCTTTCCCTAAGTTGGTCATATCTGCAATGCTAGATTTTAATTCATCGGCATATTCTTGCCATAAAGGAAATTCAACCAAACGTTCAAATACTGCATAGCTGCTTTCAAACACTTTTGATTTTATGGCGTCTGAAGCATTGCCCATGAAGGCCGTTGCGTATGGTCCGATGGCTCTTACAGCAGCGCCTGTTAAGGTTGCAAAATCGCATACAAATTCAGGATTTAACTTTTTAGCATAGTGCAAGGCATCTGCTAGTATCAATCTACCTTCGGCATCCGTGTTTAAGACCTCAACGGTTGTTCCATCGTACATGGTGATCACATCGCCTGGAGCATAACTATTTTCGCCAATCCAATTGTCAGTTGCAGGCACCAATCCAATCACATGCAAGTCCATTTTAAGATGGGCTACTGCACTTAATACAGATACAACAATAGCCGCACCAGCCATATCGCACTTCATATGATCCATGCTCATTGGTGTAGGCTTCAAACTCAAACCACCAGTATCATATACCACGCCTTTGCCCACCAATACAATTGGCTTTTTGTTTTTAGCACGCTTGGGCTTATACTCTAAAATATTAAAAGTTGGCGGTGTTTTACTGCCTTTGTTTACGGCCAACAAGCCCCCCATTTTCTGAGCATTGATTTTGGATTCATTCCAGACTTCAACATTAAAGCCTGCTTGTTTGCCAATCTTCTTGAAAGCTTCAGACAATTGAACAGCATTTAAATGGCTTTGCGGCTCATTCACTAAATTTCTGGCCATATAAGTAGAGTCAATAACAGTGTTTAAATACTGTAATTGTTGCTCATTAACGGATTGACCAATCAATTGAACATGCTGAAGTGCATTGGCTTTTTTATCAGGTGCCGAAAAATATTTTATAAATTGATAGTTGGCTAACAAGATCCCTTCAATGAGGGCCATGGCCATGCTTTGATCAAACGCTACTACGCCTGCCTCTTCTACCCCATGTTCATTCAATAATTGGCAACATTTAGCACCTTGTTTTCTGAGCTTTTCTGCCAATTCCCAACCCATTGTTTCTGATACGATAACAACGATTTTAATTTGCTTACCATTGTTTAAATACACGTGCGTCTTTTTGTCTTTATGGGCTTGTTGTACCATTTTGAACTCATCTGAATTTAAATATTCAGAATTTTTAGCTTGGGCTTTTAACAAGATGACCAATGTTTGATTGGCCTTGATTTTTTTGGATGCGCTTACAAATTTCATAGGGGTTGTTATACTATTTTTACCAAACAATAATCCTTTTTACCTTTTTGGGCTAGGATATATTGTCCGTTGATTAAATCGTTTTCGTTAATTAGGAGTTCTAAATCACTCACTTTGTTTTTATTGATGCTTATACCATTGGCTTGAAGCATTTTTCTTGCTTCAGTTTTGCTCGGCAACAATTGAATTTTCTCACTCAGGAAATCAATGATTGGGATGCCTGATATGAGTTCTGATTTCGCTATAGTAGCCTGAGGCACGCCTTCCATTGCTTCCAAAAGCGTGGCTTCGTCAAGTGTTTGAAGTTCTTCCTTAGTACCTTTTCCAAACAAGATCTCACTGGCTCTCACTGCATTGTTGTATG
>JBEIKN010000007.1:0-19476 GCA_040379725.1 Flavobacteriales bacterium | reverse complement strand
TGGACTGAATACTTGTTCAAGATTTTTCCATGTTAATCCAGGAAAATTTTCGGCGTTAATAACGGCAAAACCATCTGCATCCATAGAGAACTTATCGTTTTTAATGGATGTGATCATTCTGAAGAAGAAATCTCTATCTGCAGAAGGTATAGGCGTATCGCCCTGATGAGCGAACACATTCAAAAAACGGTGTTTGTTGTTCCCATCATGCGGCAAATTGGCATACCATTTTTGCTCATGGATAATGTACAATTCGTCTCCCATCAAGAGGTTTGTAAGCTCAGGATTATTTTCCGAAATAATTAGGTTTTCATCCATGGAAATGATTTAATTTGCAACCGAAATGAGCCTCAAAATTACAATAAATCTAACTGAAGATTCAAAAATTTCTTCGTTTGATGCTGAGAACATTAAATTTGGCCAAGTTTTTACTGACCACATGTTTGCCTGTGACTACATCAACCATGCTTGGCAAAACTTCAGAATTGAGCCATTTGGCAAAATCCCACTAAGTCCTACCCTATCAGCCCTCCATTACGGACAAGCCATATTTGAAGGTATGAAGGCGGTAAAAAACACAGATGGTGTTATTACGCTTTTCAGACCCCTCGATAATCTAAAACGTCTAAATGCCTCTGCAGAGCGCATGTGCATGCCTACATTGTCAGAAGACATCTTTATGGAAGCCTTACACAAAATATGCAGCATTGACAAAGATTGGATTCCAAGCAAAACAGGTAGCGCATTATACATCAGACCTTTCATGTTTGCCACAGATGATTATCTTGGCGTAAAACCAAGTGAAAATTATTGCTTTATGGTGTATGCTTGTCCTGTGAATGCCTACTATACTCACCCACTTAAAGTTAGAGTAGAAGAACATTATACAAGAGCCGCTAAAGGTGGTGTCGGATCAGCTAAATGCGCAGGCAATTATGCCGCATCAATGTACCCAACCAAATTGGCTCAGGACCAAGGTTTTGATCAAGTCCTTTGGACCGATGGTGCTACACACGAATTTTTTGAAGAAACGGGCACCAGCAATGTATTTGTTGTCACCGACGAAGCGGTTTATACGCCTGAAATCAACGATACTTTATTGGCCGGTATTACGCGTGATTCCATCATTCAATATTTAAAACACGAAGGACACAATGTCATTGAAACAAAAGTATCTGTTCATCAAGTCATTGAATGGCACAAACAAGGCAAGGTAAAAGAAATGTTTGTATCAGGTACTGCAGCGACAGTAACCAATATTGAATTAATGGGCTATAAAGACCAAAAATACGCCATCAATGCGAGTTCAGACCTTTTAAGCTCTAAAATCCTTAGCTTCTTTAATGACATCAAAACACTCGCCAAATCAGATCCATTTAATTGGGTCAGTATAGTCCCTTCTGAAGCCCCTAACGCTTAAAACTATGTACGAATTTATTGAAGGACATATAGAGCATGCCAATCCAGCATTTGTGGTCGTTAATGTGAATGGCATAGGTTATCATGTAATGATCAGTATCAATACCTTCGAACACATTAAAACCCTTAAACAAGTTAGATTGCTCACGCACTTATCTATCAAGGAAGATGCGCACGCTTTGTATGGTTTTTTTGATGAACAAGAACGTCAATTGTTCAGACACTTAATCCTAGTCAATGGCGTTGGCACCAATACTGCTAGAATGATATTGAGTGGCCAAACACCAAATGCTATTATAGGTGCCATCAGCACGGGCAATACTGCCACTTTAAATGCGGTTAAAGGTGTTGGTCCGAAAACTGCTCAACGAATTGTCATGGAACTACAAGACAAAATCATGCGTTTGGCAACACCAGCTGAAATGATGGCATTTCCAACTCAAACAGCAAAGCAGTCAGACGAGGCTTTATTGGCATTACAAGCCTTAGGTTTCCCAAGAAATACAGCCGAAAAAACCATTCAAAAAATCGCCCTACAATCGCCCAATATTTCTGTTGAAGACATGATCAAGCAGGCCTTAAAAATGCTGTAATTCTAGGCGTTTGTTTAAACCCTTGATTTTGTGTATTTTTCGCCTCATAAAATCCGTGTTTAAACATGTCAGTAAAGACAGCTCATGCATCCAATCACAACAATGGCCCTATAGCCCTTGTCATTACTCAATCTAAAAGCAATTCACAAGCTGAAAAAGATTTAAAAGACTTAATGCAATTTGTTGGCAAATCAAATGCCTTCAAACTGTATACTTTAGATCAAGTTACAACTGAAGCGATTAAGTCTGCCAAGCAAACCAATCAGTTGCTCATTTGGCAAACAGAAGCCCCAGAAACAGCCGTTGCGCCATTGCAATTACCCCTAAAAAACGATGTTGATGTAACGATTAAATGGTTGACTCAAGCCAATAAATCGCTGAATGATCAGAATATGGTTGCAGCCTATGGTAAGCCTGGCGCTAAAACCAATTTTTACGAAAAACATCTTAGCTATTGGAGTAATTTTTGGCCTAAGCTCATGACAGGCGCCAACAGTAATTTAGGCAGTATGGAAGCTGTTTTGCTCAACAAATCAGACTTTCAGCGTTTGGTCATTGAGCATACAATCAATGATGCATGGATGTTGTCTAGCCTTGCTGAAAAAGCGGAGGCATGCACCAAAGTCCCTTTTGAATACCAATCCAATGATTTTGTCCTAGGCGATGCGAGCAAATCATTTTTCAAATCATTTGCCTTAGGCTTCAAAATGATCTGGAAACAATTCTTCTCTGCGGTGAGGTTTAAGCAGGACCATCAGGCCAATTGGACAGACATTAACCATTCCATGTATCAAAGAACCTTTGGTGTTTTGGCTTTGCTGTTGCTCATAGGCATGGCTTGGATGAGCCCAGATTACAACATCACATGGGACGAGCCCAACCACAATACCTTCTCAAAAGATGTATTGAGTTACTACAGTAGCTTTGGCGATGACACCACCATGTTTGACTTTCAAAAAGCAGGACATAGAGACTATTACACCAACGTATACTACGGCATGAGTGTAGACGTTTTGGCGGCAGGCATCAACGATGTTATAGGCGCTAAAAACGATTACTATGTTAGACATTTGATCAACGCATTGATAGGCTTTTTATGCATATTGTTCACGGCTCTACTGGTCAGATTGTTTTCAGGATGGCTACCTGCCATTATTGCCCTGATTGCCTTGGTTTGTTCGCCATCATTCTTCGGACATTGCTTTAATAACCCAAAAGACATTCCATTTGCCACCGGTTATATCATGGCCATTTATTACCTCTTACGACTTATGAAAGAGCTCCCTAATGCACGCCATCAAACCAAAGTGATGTTGGCCATAGCAATAGGTTTTGCTCTAAGTATTCGTGCGGGTGGTTTGATGTTGTTTGCATTTTTGGCATTGGGAATTGGTTTGCATTGGTTGTTCTTCAGATCTAGCAAACTTGATTTTGTAAAAAGCCTTAAACCATATTTAACAGCCTTTTTATTGGTTGGACTAGCTGGTTATGCCATTGGCATTTTCTTATGGCCATATGCCTTAAGACAGCCTTTTACAGGAGCCATCACTGCTCTAAAAGAATTTGAAAAATTCTCATTTCTCACCTACTATGAATTATTTGAAGGACAAAGAATCTTCAATAAACCATGGTATTATGAGCCTAAACTGATTGCTATTACTGCGCCTCTGACCGTCATATTTGGCTTTGGCTTGAGTTTGATTTTGGCTTGGTTTAAAAAATCAAAATTAGAATTGACTATGATTTTGGTTTTAGGTTTTGTGACCATAGCCCCTGCAGCCTATGCCATTTACAAAGGTTCATATGTTTATAATGGATGGAGGCATTTTATATTTGTTTATCCTTCTTTATTGGCACTGGCCATTTTAGGTTGGTATTGGTTAACCCAATTTCTAGGCAAAAAAGTACAAGTGGTGCTTTTCTGTGTTTTAGCCTTAAGTTTTTCTAAGCCTGCCATTTGGAGCATACAAAATCACCCTTATGAATATTTGTACTTTAATGAACTCGTGGGCGGTATTCAAGGCGCCAATGGCGAATACGAATTAGACTATTGGAACCAAACACCAAGAGCAGCTTTTGAATGGTTGATCAAAAACCGTCCTGAAGTCTTAAATGGCAAGGTCAAAGTCAGCAGTAACAATATTCAAGAAGCTTTAAAAACCTTTGTTCATGAAGGTGACTCAGTAAAATACGCTTGGACCAGAGAGTACGAATGGGCTAATAACAATTGGAAATACGCCATTTGGACAACAAGAACGCTATCAAAAAATCAAATTTTAGGTGGCTACTGGCCTCCAAAGGGCACCATTTATGAAGTCAAAGTTGACGGTGTAACTGTGGCTGCAGTTGTAGAAGCCAATAATGATTTCAGCTACTTAGGCAAGCAGTATTTAAATAAAAACAAAGGTGACTCAGCTTTGTTATATTACCAAAAGGCATTTGCTTATAACCCGCTCGAAGAAGAATATGCGCGCGGTTTGGCAGACGCCTATAAAATGAAAATGCAGTTGGACTCAAGCATCTTGTTTTATAAAAAAGCCATTGCCCTAAGAAATGGCAACTACGAAGCCTACCAAAGTTTAGGCGAAGTATTGTACACTAAAGCCGTAATGGGTAACCAACAAAATCCAGACAAAGTATTGATCGAGCAAGCATTTGAACAATTAGGATTAGCTTATAAACACAAGAAAAACGCTTCAGCGCCGTTGTTAATGGGAGAAATCAGATTACTCCAAAACAATGCAGCTGAGGCCAAATCGTATTTTAATCAGTTCTTACAAGTATATGGCAATGTTGGCAGAGGCTATTTAGGATTAGGCAAGTGTCAGTTATTACTTGGCGAACAAGATTCAGCCTTTTACAACCTTCAAGCTGCCATTCAACTAGAACCTAAAAACCCCGAAGCCTATTACTATTTGGGCACTGAGCTTCAAAAATCCGGGCGCAAACAAGAAGCGGAACAGATTTTGAATGAATATGCAAAATTGACAGGCAGTAATTTAATGCAATAAAGGCTGCAACCTTTTTAAAGGTATTGCCGTCTAACAGATATAACATGAAAAAAACACTAGCGACCATATCGCTTTTGCTTTGCCTACTAAAGGCTTATGCCACACACATTGTGGGTGGAGAGTTCATGTATAAATACTTGAGTACCAGTGGTGGCAACAAAAACTACCAGGTGACTCTATACCTTTATATTGATTGTATAAACGGTTCACAAGCAGCCATTGACCAAGATGAATATGGTTTGTTCAATGTATTTAGAGTCAGCTCAAAGGCCTTACAAACCAATCTTTGTAAATCAGTTTTAAGAAACACACCCAACAAAGTCAGTGATGTCAATTACAAATGCATCAAAAACAAGCCCAATGCTTGCGTAGACAAATACGTCTACACCACTACCATGTCTCTGCCCATCAACGACAACTTCATTGTAAGCTTTGAGCGTTGTTGCAGAAACAACACCATCAACAACATCATCAATCCTAGCGGAACTGGAGCCACCTATTTCACAACCATCAATACTGGCAACACCAACAGTTCTCCTAGCTTCAAATCTTTACCGCCTAATTTTTTGTGTACCAATGCTCCACTAAAGTTTGACCACAGTGCTACTGACCTAGATGGCGATAGTTTAGTTTACGAATTGTTTCAGCCCTACGATGGTGCTGGAACCAATACCAATACTGCCTCTAGGCCTGATTACAGTGATCCAACTAACAGACCACACTACCCTCAAAAGTTAGTAGTATGGGAATCTGGTTATGCCACTTATTCCAATCAGATTGATGGTAATCCAACCCTCACCATTGACCCTAAAACAGGTAAACTAACACTGACGCCTACACAACCTGGTCAATTTGTTATAGGCATTAAGGTAAAAGAATATCGAAAGGGTGTATTGATTGGAGAAACCAAGAGGGACTTTCAATTCAATGTATCAAACTGTGTGTTCGATGTGGTATCATCGTTCTTTGTCCCCAGCTTAGGTTGCACAGGCAATGCTGTAACATTTAACAACAGAAGCCAAGGTGCTACAACGTATTTGTGGAACTTTGGCGATACTACTACGATTAAAGATACCTCTATTTTTACCAATCCAACCTATACCTATCCCAAACCAGGCAAATATAATATCACCCTTATTTCTAGAAGCAATTCATGTGTAGACACCTCTGAATACGATATTACCATTAAACAAAACTTTAAGGTTAAAATTCCAAATGATACCCTTATTTGCGGGGCATTCACAAAGTCTTTATTTACCAATACCCCTGGCAAGCAATACCTTTGGAGCACAGGTGCTTCTACGCCAAATATTACTGTCAACAAAGGCGGCCAATATTGGGTCAAAGTAACAGATGCCCCTTGCACATCTTCTGATACCATTAACATCACCAACGATTTATTCAAACTAGATCTAGGCCCAGATTCAGTCATTTGTAGAGACAGTTTTGTGCAATTCTTTTACCAAGGCCCTGCGGGTATGAAAACCTATTTGTGGTCAGATGGCAACAATCAACGCACGGTATTCATCCCGAGTTTAAAATCTTATTGGTTAACAGTCACCAATCAAAACGATTGTCCTTCTACCGATACCATAGCTTTTGTCCTATACTCGCCACCCAAAATATTCTTAAAGGACACTTTATTTTGCAAAAACACAACCGTTCTATTGAATGGCCAAAGTTATTCGCTTAAAACCTTGTCAGAAACTGTTTATTTATGGAATACCGGCGATACCTCTTCCAAAATACGGGTGGCATCTCCGGGGCGTTACATTGTTAAAGTAAGAAATAAACTTTGCACTGTATTTGATACCGCCAACATTGATTTTATTCAAACAGGTCTAGACCTAGGCAATGATACTTTTTATTGTGGACCAGTCAATAGATGGTTAAGACCAAAAACCAACTATGCTAAATACATTTGGCATGACCAATCTGAGACCATTAATTATCATGCCACTTCTCCAGGTTGGAAAAAACTCACCATAGTGACTGTTGAAGGTTGTATTGAAAGTGACTCAGTTTTTATCGCTCAATACAATGTAAGAGATGGTGGATTAGGCAAAGACACGGCGATTTGTTTATCGGCTGCGGTTGTTTTAACGGCGGCAGACAGCATGAATCAATACTGGTGGAATACAGGCGCAACAACGAGGTCTATAGTGGTTCAAAGCCATGGCACTTATGTGGTCAACTTTAAATATGGGCAAGGCTGTATCAATGCAGACAGTATTACCATAAAAGAACAGCCAGATGCGTTACCGATTGAAATGTTTATGCCAAATGCCTTTACCCCAAACGATGATGGTTTAAACGATGTGTATCCTGACAATAAATACAGCGACCCTGGATCTGAATACAATCTTTCAATATACAACCGTTGGGGTGAAAAGATATTTGAAAGTGAATCCCCTAAGATTACTTGGAACGGCCAATACAAAGGCCATTTAGCACCTCAGGATGTCTATGTGTTTTACGTAAAATATGTGGCCTGCGATGACCAATTGCATTGGATCAGAGGCACCTTTACCCTACTCAGATAATCACTTAAAGGGACTGTCCTTTTCTTTAGCAACAGTTTTATACACCAAACGGTCTAAAAACAAAGGGAAAAACTTGTTGATCCACAAGGTTAATTTACCCTGTAAGGACAAGTAGATATACGCTTTTTTGCGTTTTATGGCTTTAAAAATAGCTGTAGCTACTGCTTCTGCTGACATTAATTTTGATTCGTCAAAAGGGCTTTCAGATTGACTGCTTCCATGCTGATTCAATGCCGCATTTCTGATGTTAGAAGCCGTGTAACCTGGGCATGCAAGCAAAACATTTAGGCCTGTTTTCAAATGTTCTATTCTAAGTGATTCTAAAAATCCATGCATAGCGAATTTCGAGGCTGAATAACCTGTTCTTGCTGGCAAACCTTTTATCCCGGCAATAGATGAAACACCTACGACAGTGCCTTTGTTTTTCAACAGATAAGGCAATGCATACTTGGTACAATACACCGTTCCCCAAAAATTCACATCCATAACCTGCTTAATGACTGTTAAATCGCAATCATTGAACATAGCGCGCATGCTAATACCGGCATTATTGATTAATACATCAATGCGTCCAAAAGCCTGAATACTTGATTGGATAAGTTCTTGGCAATCTGACTCTTTGGTAACATCAACCTTTACACTTAAGACTTGAGCACCCATTGATTCACAAACATGACTAACGCGTTTAAGTTGTTCCGTATTACGAGCCGCAATAACCACCCTATAATTTAAAGCTGCTGCTTGAATAGCCAAGGCTTCTCCAATACCAGAAGATGCACCCGTGATGACCACTACAGGTGATTGCGCATGTTGATTAACTTGACTCATGAATTGTAAAATATGGCCTTAAACAGTTGGCGAATATCCGACAATTTATTTGTTTTGAAAAACCATGCCTGAATCAATAGCATTAAACACAATTGTAATTGGCGTAAGTGACAACCCAAATCGCTATGCCTACATGGCGCTCAATAGCCTAAAAGCAAAGCAATATCCAGTTTGGGGCATTGGGAAAAAGGCGACATGCATTAACGGTGTCGATGTATTTGATCTAAATCATTCACCAACATTTCCGCCTATTCACACAGTCACAATGTATGTAAGCCCCGAGCTTCAGCACCTTTATTGGCCATTAATACAAAAGCTAAAGCCCAAAAGAGTCATTTTCAATCCAGGGACAGAAAACCCTGTTCTGGAAGCCGATTTAACAGCGTTGAATATCCCATTTGAAAAGGCTTGCACATTGATATTGCTACAAACCAATCAATATGAACCAAACCTATAACAGCCAAAAACCGCATCATTTCTGACACGGCTTTTGACAAAACTAAAACTATGAAAACACTATAATAGTGTACACAAACTTAAATAAATTCTACCACTTGTCAAGCGCTTTGTTGTTAAAACGAATGATTTTAATCATCTATGACGAAAACTTGACAAAAGTTACCTAAGCGTTATGAAACGTATTTCATTTAAGGCTTAAGATAAATCCCTTATTTTTGTATGCTCAAGATGCATCGTATTTTAGTCATTGTTATACTATTCTTTGGCCAATCATTAGTGGCTCAGTCACAGTCAGAGGAGCGCTATGACACAGCCAAACGTTTCGACCCGATCAGTCAAAGCCATGATGCATTTTTCAATCAAGGTAAATTATTTAAATCCATTGACAGCAGTTTTGTATACATACAACAATACGACAAAACCAAACGCAAAGCTATTGGCATCCAAAACCTTGGCGATGTCAATACACCTTTTATTGATCAAGTGTATCAACCTTATTTACTCACAGGAGCCAAGTTAGGACTCATCCCTTTTGATCATTTAAATTACAGTTCTAAACAAAGTCAACACTATAAAAGCAAAGTACCATATACTCAAGCGTCATACGCCCAAGGCAGAGGTGGCAGAAGAGGCATGATAGATTTCGACATCTTTCACAGTCAATCCTTAAAACGCGTAGATTTTTCAATTGATTACCATTCCACGTCTAACGATGGATTTTATGCAAGACAAAGTTTATCCGCAAAAAATCTTTTGAGCAGTGCGTATTATCAATCTAAAAACCAAAGACATTTAGCTGCACTTATTTTTGTTTGGAATAAAACCAATTTTATGGAGAGCGCTGGGAATGAACAAAGCGCTTCTACTGAGACCTTGTTTAAAGCCCTCCCTAGTAGGTCCAGAATCGTTGATGTATCCTTGAACCAGGCAAAAAACATCAATAGAGCCTCTGAACTGAGTCTTCAGAATGCTTATTTTATTGTTTATGACACCTCAAAACACCATGGTTTACTGGGTATAAAACACAGCATTACCTGGAGTAAAAACAGCAATTATTATACTGATGCCAATACAGACTTCAAACTTTACCAACAACAGTTTTACTTTAACAATAATTTCAGCACAGACAGTTGTCAATTAAAGCAAATCAGCAATCAACTTGAAGTTTATACACCCGATTATGGACAATCCATAGTATTGAAAGCCGGCATACAAAGTGATCAATTCAAATACCTTCAATGGACCAATGCTAAAAACCTATCATGGATTCAAAGACACAACCATTCTATAACAGCAGACGCCAGCATTAAATGGCACAAACTCATGCAAAGCAGTGGCAATGGCCAGTTGTTTTTAGACGGCTATAACCAAGGGGATTATTTGTTGCATGTCAAACACCATATCCAATTTGATGCACTCAATTTATGGCAACTTAATGGCCAATTGATTTTAAACAATCGCACAGCATTTTTAAAACAAAGCGATCAATTCAGCAACCATTATAAGTGGCAAAATCAATTACAAAAAACCAATGTCCAAGGCTTAGTGGTTGACTTCATTAAAAACAGAAAGCAGAAAGGCCCATACGGCGCATATGTATACAGTTTACCCAAA
Organism: Flavobacteriales bacterium; assembly: GCA_040379725.1. Classification (GTDB taxonomy): domain Bacteria; phylum Bacteroidota; class Bacteroidia; order NS11-12g; family UBA955; genus JABMMZ01. The sequence goes on along the minus strand of JBEIKN010000007.1, from coordinate 9,009 downwards.
ACAGCGGTCAATGTCCAAGGTGCTTTTTATAACATTGATGGCTTTATTTATTACAATGCATTAGGGCAAGTTGAGCAACTTTCAAACGCCAATCAATGCATACAAATCAGTGCTAACACGCACTTAAACGCAGGTCTTTTCCAATGGCAACAATCCATTGCGTGGCAACAATTTAGCGCCAATTTATCCGAAAAAATCCAATTGCCACAATGGGTGAGTAAAAGCAGCTTTTATGTTCAAAAACACATTTTCAAGCAAGCCAGTTTTATTCAAATTGGCATTGATGCTAACATTTGCGCAGCATATACCGCTCAATTTTACAATCCTGCATTACAGAATTTTATGGTCAGTAATAAAACCATTGGGGCATATCCTTTTATTGATGGATTCATAAATGCTGAAATTAAAACGGCTAGGATTTTCCTCAAAATTGAACACGTCAATCAGAACCTACAAAGTGTGAATACCTACCCGAATTTCATTTACACTTCGCCCTACCAAGCCAGTGCGCCAATGCGTGTAAGATTAGGATTTGTTTGGAAATTCTATTACTAAAGTTTATTCCACTTGATCTTGTGGTTTTGCCCCTGAATAGTAAGACTCAAAAGGTAAATACCTGAAGACAAAAATTCAACATTGTAGACACCATCTCGGCTTGGCTCTAGCGTTACCGTTTTCCCCAGCATATCTGTACATGCTATAGATTCAATTGGTCTATCGCTGATGACTTGAATGCCTGAAATGGCAGGATTAGGGAAGACTCTAATCATAGGCTGTTCAACAAATGGATCAATTGACATTCTACCAAAACAATAATCGTCCATTAAAGACAATGCTTTTTGAATATTCAATCGACCTCCAGTAACTGATTTTCCTGATAACGAGGGCAAGACATCAACCCCTTCTAAAATAAATCGCCTAAGCAAGACATTCCATTTTCCTGGATTCACTTTTAAAGAATCTAAAAGTCGAGGACAAGCATTTGAACTGAGGACACCAATGGCAGCAGTCACCATTGGACTAGCAAATGATGTCCCTGAAAAATTTCCATGGTATAATAAATTGTTTTGAACGGCTGTTTTAGTATATGCAGCTGTACTAAAGACATTATACCCAGGGGCACTTAAATCAACACTCACTGTGCTGTAACCTGAAGAGAAGTAATTGTCGCCTATGGTTGAAGAACCGACAGTAATCAAATGTTTACTCGGGCAAAGTGTTGGCATATCGCCATCTGTATCCACCAAATTAGATGGATTATTTGAGACAGCACTGACATTTAAAACACCGTACTTACCTAATGAATCATACATGGCACACCACAGAGGCGCTTGATTGGGAAACTTTCCATCTACACCCCAACTTGAATTGCTTGCCACCACAAAGGCCCCCTTTTTTCCCTGAGTCAGATTATACAATTTTCTTTGGTGTAAAATATAATTGTAGGCTCTCAAGACATCTGATTGATATACATTCGGAAAATTACCAGTATCTGCAATATTGACAATCATTAATTTCACTTTCCACATGATGCCTGAAATCCCAATGCCATTGTTCCCAACAGCGCCAATAATCCCAGCAACAGGTGTTCCATGACCAGCAACGTAATAATTTGAATCACTGATGTCATTGTTATTGCTCTGAAAATTCCAACCATAATGGTCGTCAACGTATCCGTTAGAATCATCATCTATCCCATTGTTCATGGTATCGGCATAATTGATCCAAATATTGCCCTGAAAATCCGGATGCTTTGGATGTAAGCCGTCATCAACTACAGCAATCACAATGGTATCACCATATTTGCTCACGGAAGACCTAGTAATATCCCAAGCCTGAATGGCTTTAATGGTTTTTAAATGCCATTGGCTCGAGAACCAAGCATCATTGGCATCAGTTGACCTTAAAAATACAGGCCCATCTAATTGATGCTGTTCATAATCTTTGAGTTGCCTTACTATGTCTATTGCTTGCCAATCTTCCAGATTAGAAGCCCAAGTAAAACGAAACAATGTATTGGCAGGATCTAAATGGACGATTTCCTTAAAAACCGACTCTGTTTGGGCATGCAATGACTGATGTGATTGTGTTCGGCTAAAACGCACAATAACAGACTTTCCAGCTTCAGCATAGCCGTTAAATACTATCAGAAGTAGAACAATCCATATTGATGTTTTAACGTTCATGTTTGTTTTAGACGTTTTAGTCATTCATTATGCTGCAAATTGTCGTATTGCATAGGCTTTTAGATTGTCAAGAATCATTTGCCAACCCATTTGTTGTTGTTCTAAAGCATTTTGATTTTCTGGTTGAAAATGCTCCACTAAATAGGCATTTTTAGCATCGGAACTGAATTTAACCTCAACCTGACGAGCATCTTCAAGGGAAAATAAAATGTATTTTTCAAAGTCTATTTGCTCAAACACACCATTCAAATCAAAACCAAATGAACCATCTTTGGCTTCCATTCTATAAGAAAAACGCCCACCTACTTTAAAATCAACTTCAGCTTTATGACAATGCCATGATTCATGGGCAAAATTCCAATTAACAATATGTTCTGCTTGTGTAAAGCATTGCCAAAGAGCATTCAAAGAAACCGGTAGTTCAATCTGAACGGTTAAAGCATTTTCCAACATGCTACAATGTTACTATTTTAAGACTTATTCGACAAGTTTAAATAGAGGAATCAGGCTTTATTGACAAATTCATTACCTTTGCCCTTGATGAACAAACAAGCCTTAATAGACGCCATTTTTGAAAAGAAAAGTTTACTTTGTGTTGGATTGGATACGGATATAGAAAAATTACCTGAAGGGATTGAAAAAAACATGAAAGGTTTGTTAGCATTCAATCAAAACATTATAGAGGCTACTCAAAAATATGCCGTTGCCTACAAGGTCAATACTGCTTTTTATGAGCAATATGGTTCAGAAGGTTGGGCGTGTTTAGAAGAGACATTAAAAGCCATCCCTAAGGATTGTTTTAGCATTGCTGATGCTAAAAGAGGCGATATTGGCAATACCAGTAGCATGTATGCCAAAGCATTTTTCAAACACATGCAGTTTGATGCCATCACGGTAGCCCCATATATGGGAGAAGATTCACTTAGTCCATTTTTTCAATTCAAAGACAAATGGGTTATTTGTTTAGGACTGACCAGCAATGCGGGTAGCAAAGATTTTCAAGTATTAAATGTAGGTCAAAGACCCTTGTACCTTGAAGTCATGCACAAAGTCAGTCAATGGGGAAATGATGAACAATTAATGTTTGTTACAGGTGCCACAAAAGCATCTGATTTGAAAACCCTTAGAGAAGCATTCCCCAATCATTTCTTTTTAGTGCCAGGGGTAGGTGCACAAGGTGGAACCGTTAAAGAGGTTTGTGATAATGCCTTAACTGATTTTGGGGGATTATTGATCAATGCCAGCAGAAGCATTCTGTATGCCTCATCAGGCCTAGATTATATCGAAAAAGCAAGCGAAGAAGCTAAAAAACTTCAAGGCGAATGCCAATTGGCCATGGGACTTTAATGAATAGCGACTACGCCTCTTTTTGCCTTTTTAAGCATTTTAGCCGGCACACTGGCTACAACCTCATCCACTAAGGTTTTAATCAATTTCTTTTTCACAAAATCACGATGGGTAAACATACTGATTTCGCGCACTGGTTCTGGTGATTTAAAATATCTAACCAGTTCCATTTGATCATCGCTCATATCCATCACAGACATTTCAGGCAATATGGTCATACCATCGTCTTGCTCAACGATGCGTTTTAAAGTTTCAACGCTGCCTGTTTGGTATTCAAAACGCGCCTGGTGCTTGTCCTTTTTGCGGTCGCCACAAATATTAATCACTTGATTGCGCAAACAATGACCTTCATTCAGAATCCAAATATCAGACATATCCAAATCAGAAGACTGAATGGTATTTTTATGCGCTAATTTATTAGAAGGCGACACGTAGGCCACAAATTCTTCATAGTACAAAACTTCCTCTTTTAAATTTTTATCTTTAATGGGTGATGCCATTATACCACAATCTATTTGATCGTTTTTAAGTTGATGTATGATCTGATCAGTGGTCAACTCATTCACAATCAAATTCACATCGGGATACTTATTTAAAAATTTCACTAAAAATCGTGGAATCAAATACGGTGCAACAGTTGGAATAACCCCTAACCTAAGCTCCCCTTTAATAACGCCTTTTTCATCTTTAATCAGTTCAAGAATCTTACTGTGTTCTTTAAGCACTTGCCTTGCCTGCACAATGATCTCCTCGCCTATATGAGTTGGCACAACTGGTTGTTTGCTTCTATCAAACAACTTAACACCAAGTTCATCTTCTAGCTTTTGTATTTGCATGCTTAAAGTTGGCTGAGTGACAAAGCAACTTTCTGCGGCCTGAACAAAGTTTCTAAATGTATCTAAAGCAATGATGTATTCCAATTGAGTTATAGTCATATCTAATATTTAACCGAGCAAATATAGATATAAACTAATAAGCAAGGACAAAGAATCGATTAATGAAATAAAATCAAGGGTTGATTTTTCTCAACGGCTTGTTTTTCTGATACAACTACCTGCTTGATCACGCCATCTATTGGACTTTTAATGACATTCTCCATTTTCATGGCTTCGAGTATCAATAATGCATCGCCTTTTTTAACGGTTTGTTCAATGGCAACTTTTATACTTAACACCAACCCTGGCATAGGCGCCTTAACTTCATTAATTTTGACTTTATTGGCCTGATCTAAACCTAAATGTTTAAGCAACTGATCAAAACGATCTTTAATGCCTATGGTATAAGGATTTCCCTGATGTGCAATTGTAAATTGTTTTTGTTCAGCATCATATGCCACTACTTCAAAAAAGTAAGCATGGTTCTTATGAATGAGATGTAGAAACTTCCCTGCTTGAAACTGAGTAATATCTAAGGGACCTAGCTGACCATTGACTAACACTTCCCCATCTTTAATTTCAACGGCAATGCTGGACTGATTAACAACTGCTTCTATCATGATGTGTGCAAAGTTACCAAATTACTTTTGCTCAACAAGTAATTTTGATGTTTTACTGCCAATTTTTAGATAGTATACACCGGTTTCAAGCCCTTGAATGTTCTGAATCTGATAAGGTGAATTTAATCGCCACTGCATACAGACTCTGCCTTGAATATCCATCAACACTACCTCCGTGTCTATGTTTTGGGGATTGCTTAGGCACAAAATACCTGTACTCGGATTAGGGCTAAATGAAATACCTGAAGATTCAAAGGTTTGAACATTGGTTTTTTCATCTACCCAAAACAATGTTGTTAGCGTATTATTTTGAGGAACTTGATCTTGCCTTTGAACCACATTCAAATAGGTTTTATAGCGCCCCTTACCTAAGGCAAATAAATCTAGGTCTTTATTCATGTCTATTACTTGAAGTGATTGAGCCGCTAAAACAGAGAGCATAACCGTGTCAAAATACACAGGAGACTCCATGTTATTGAGGGTATCTACTCTATTGATTTTGTAATATACATTCACCAAATCCATGGACTTAAGTGCGTTGCTTTTTATTTCAATCTGCGGCTTTTTAATCGTTTGAGGCAGGAAATATTTGACAGTATGCAGAGGCCAATTGACCCGATTTGCAGCTGCATCAAATACCACCATAAATTGACTCTTTGATCTTGAAGAATCATTGGCAACAAACTGATCTTTAGACCAAGATGTAAACGCTCTAATAATAATTGGCATTGTTGGAGAGCCTATTGTTATACCCGGAAATTCCAAAACCATGCTGTCTTGACCAAGCAAACTACTGTCAATGGTTTTTGAATAAAACTGCACCATGGTATTGGCGTTGACCATTTGCAAGGTTGTTGTAAAATTGACATTCACCGCGCTATCCCCAAAGTTTTTAACTTGAACCAATCCTTTGACATATTGGGTATTGAGCAATAATGTGTCAGACGTAGTTGGAAAGAGTATTTTACTGACACCAACGTCGTTTGCCTTTACCGGATAATATTGCCCCCTTATTGTATCATTTTTTGAAACAAAATCCTTAGCTAAAAGGGTATACACTTGAACATCATATGGCTTAAGCTCATCGAGGTACAAGCTAGAGTCTATGGTAAATGTTTGGGTTTTACCACTATCTAAAGTAATGTATTTGATTTGTATGTATTGCAATGAAGCACCCTGACTCACTTTAAAGACTACAGGAAATGCAGTATTTTGTGCATTATAACCATTGTTGCGAACCGTAAATCGGGTGGCATACAAATGATTCAATTGTAACTTGGCCTGCTTCGCAGGTTCAATGGCGACTACTTCAACATCATCTGGAACACCTACTGCAAATTGACTCACAAGCGTATCATTCATGCGCACTTGATCAATGGGCAAACCAGAAAAAACCTTCATGGTATAGTATCCCTTCTGGGTTGGCTTAAAGGTTTTAAAGAGTAGTGTTTGAGGGGAACCTGTAAACACATTCATGTAGATGGAATCACTATAAATCAAATTGTTATTGAAACTGATTTCACAGTAACTCCAAAATGGATCGCCTTGATTCAAATCACCAAGATTTATCAACTCCGCCTCTGGGCGTTTTGAAGCCACAGGTGGAGTCAATATGGCTAGATTGGCTGGATAAGTTATTTTAGAGATGGCTACATCATTGCTTCTTACAATGTTAAAATAACGCCAGACGGTATCGTTGCTTTTATCCAAATCAATGTTTAAGCTTGTAAACGCTCTGAAATAGTAACGTCCTTTAACACTACAAGGAAATGCATTGAATGAGGCCAAAACACTATTCAAGGCTGTTAATGTATACGATTTGAAATCAGAATAGATTAAGGTATTGGTACTGTCATATATCTCCGCTCTTACCGTAAATGGGCCTTGCTTATCAAGCCCATAATTCTGAATAAACACCGTTGGATAAATGGTATCAATAAATTGTTCGTAATCATAGTTACTAGATGGGTCAAATACCGTCGTTGGACCAACGTCCTTGTATACAGCAATCGTGAATTTAGACTTTAAAGTATCATTGTCTTTCATTTGATCTGTTGGCAACAAAGTAATGACTTGAACATCATAGTCTCCTGCGTCTGTTGGCAAAAAACTGGAATCAAATGTAATAATATGTTGTCGACCACTGTAAATGGTATCCCATTTTACTGAAGAATATTGCAATTGCCCAAATCTCAAAATATTCATTTTTACTGCAAATGCTAAAGTTTGATGATTGGATCCGTAGTTGATGATTTTTGCCTTGGGTGCCATCATTTTAAACCCTGCTAAAGCAAGGGTATCTTTTGGCTTAATCACAGCAATTGGCGAAACATCATTGGCTGCTTGAATACGTGGTTCAATAGCAAACTTATAAGGCGCATCGGGCGCAAAGTCAACCCAATTGGTATCCCCTAATGGCGCAGCATAAAAAAACGTTGATGGCCTTACAGGATCTTCGGGTTGATAACCAAAAGCGACATTACTGATTCCAATCTGTCTAACACCCACAAAGAAATTACCTGTTACATTAACAGGTGGCCAAACAGGTGTAATAAAGTTAGGTGCGGTAGTCAATGTATCAGAGGTCCAAACATTGGTCCCAGGCGCCCCCTTTTTACCATCAGCTTTCCAAATGCCCAATTTAAATTTCTGATTTGACCCAGCAAATGACACACCAATCTGATTGATGGCTTTTGATGCACTGGCATAAAATTTAGCCACAAAATCACCTGTACTACCATTAAACCCTATGCCGCCTACTATGGGTCTATTGGGATCTTTATACGAATAAATATTCGACGTCGCCAAACGGATAACTGTTTGAGTATCGTTGGCAGAAGCTTGATCCCCTCTAACAAAGGCAATGAGTGTATCTAATCCTGTATTTGTAGGAAACAAGAGTGGTAAATTCAGTAGTTTTTCATCTAAATAATTCAAATAATAAGAGGCAGAATCTATCAATTGATTTGCACCTTTACTTTTTAAATAGAGCTTAAACGCATGGCTTTTTTTACCAACGTTTTGTACGATTGCTCTTACGGTATCAGGATTACCCAATGGGACTGGTAATTTTCCTAATGCGTAAAGCTTTACCAAAGACATATCAAAATCATTTCTTGGAAATTCTATTCTGATGCTAGGATGCCACTCAGTCGATGAATTGGTCGTATCAGTTAACACACCTCCATTGGTTCTAACAAACTTGGTTTGATTAGCCGCATAACCATTAACACTAGCACTGTTTTCAAAACTCCAAAAAACATTTGATGATTGCGCGGATGTCTGAGTATATTCAACCAATATTTCTAAGTTTTTACCAAAAACTGTATCGACCACATAGGGCGTAAAAAACTCAAACCTTACCCAACCTGATTGCTTTCCGATATCTGTTTTGGGATTTTTATCGTACACCTTTTTCATGGCGATTGCGGATGTCTGATTAACCCAATGAAGGCTCTTAGATCCATAGTTGTTGTTCACAGTGGTCCTCATGAAAATCTTGAGATTACTAGCTCCTGCAATAGAATCTCCGCCATTGCGCATAAACGAAACACTTCGTATGGTATCACCGTGCAACAAACTACTCACGGTTGACTGAGGAAAAATATAGGCATATCTTGAGGCAGCACCTGCTGCTGTGCTCGAATTCATGGGGCCAGCCATACTAGAACCTGAAAAGTTTGCGTTACTTAGAATGATGACTTGTCCACGGGCGCTTGAAATACAAGACAAACCTATGAACAGTAACAAGAACGGATATTTTTTTATCAATTGCATTGAAAACCCTTATTGTATTGGAGAAGTATTATTTTGTAAAAATAACTAAATTTAGAATAAAACAAGCAAAGCAGCTTAATTTCTGTTTGCAATTGTGAATAGCCTAATTGATCCTTCAAATGGATAGACTTTGAATTGAAAAATAAGAATTATATTTGTATAGCAATGTCTTTTAAAGTATCAAACGAAACCAAAGTCGGTGCA